>JAXSPD010000001.1:0-61067 GCA_037926845.1 Candidatus Pampinifervens yunnanense
GAAGATGCGGAGCTTCTAAAGGTAGCCAGGTCCATACTTGAGGGGGATGTGCTTACCCTATATAAGAGGTCTCTTGAAGTGGATCAGTGGGATTACGAGAGGCAAAGTATGCTTCTCAAGATAATTATGGCTATTGTCCACAGGAAGTATCTAGAGACCAGAGATGAGGGCTACAAACAGGCCCTTGACAAGGCATCCTTAGGGTTAGAATATTTAAGCAAGGGTATAAGGCTTAGCCTTTTGCTCTTTCAACTAAAAGGAGGTGTAAGGAATGTCTTACATAAAGGCAAAGTTTCAGGATACCAACAAGGTGCTGCAGGTTGAAGGAGTGTGGGAAAGCGAGGTTTCTAGGGGCGAGCTTCTTGTGGTGCAGTCAGACAAGGGAGAGGAAGTGGTGAAGGTGCTTGGCATATCAAAGGAGCCCTCTTCCCATAAAGCCATATTCCTCAGAAAGGCAAAAAAAGAGGATATAAGAAGGATGGAGGAAAACGAAGAAAAAGCCAAGGAAGCTATGGAGGTCTGCAAAAAAAAGATAATTGAACACGGACTTGACATGAAGCTCATAAAGAGCTACATACCTCTGGACAAAAGCAGGATATTCTTCTACTACACCTCCGAGCATAGGGTGGACTTCAGGAACCTTGTGAGGGACCTTGCCAAAGTCTTTAAAAAGAGAATAGAGATGAGGCAGGTGGGTGTGAGGGATGCGGTGCAGATGCTCGGATGGGTAGGCGCCTGCGGAGATATGCCCTGTTGTATAAGGTTTCAGGAGGAGTTTCAGTCCGTATCGCTACGGGACATAGAAGAGCAGAACCTACCCCTCTCACCCCAGAAGTTTACCGGTCCCTGCGGTAGGCTCATGTGCTGTCTGGTCTTTGAGAGAGAAAACTATCTTATAAAATCCATATTGCCCGAAGCAGGAAGCGAGCTATGCTACGAAGGTAAGGTATACAAGGTCCTACAGGTAGACCCACTGAGGTGGAAAATAAGTCTAGCTTCTGAGGAATCTAGGAAAGAAGTGGACCTAAAGGAAATCCTCCCAGAGGGCTACGAGAGAGCTTTAAAACACTGCGAAAGCTGCGGAGGTTGTTGCAGAAGACCAATGGTGGAAAATGAAGCTTTTGCAGGAATTGAGCAGTAGCCTCAACAGGATCTTTCTCTTTGAGCTTTATGATGCCAAGAGGGTGGAGGCTGTTTACTACAGGGGGGATACCCTCTGTATATCCACACAGGCAGGCTGTGCCATAGGTTGTCCCTTTTGTCTCTCTGGCAAGGATGGGCTTTTTAGAAACCTTTTACTGGAGGAGATAACCGGTCAGTATTATCTTCTTAGGGACCGCCTACATATAAAACGCATAGCCATGGCAGGCATAGGCGAGCCCTTGATGAACTGGGAAAGGGTAAGAGAAGCCTTTTGGTTTTTTAAAAGCATAGGGCTGGGGGTGAGCTTTTATACCACAGGATACCCAGTGGGCAAGTTAAGAGAGCTTCTCAGACTACCTCACAAAGGCGTCAGTATATCCATACACTCTGTAAGAGAACAAAAGAGGAAAAGCCTGCTTCCACACGCTGGCAGTTTGGAGGACTTGGTGCAGGCTCTCAGAGAAGAGCTTGGGACTATGCCCTCAAGGAAGAGAAAGAAGATAAGCCTTGCCTACCTTCTCATGAAGGGTGTAAATGACTCCAAGGAGGAGCTGGAGGAGTTGGCAGGGCTTGCAAAGGACCTGGGTGTAAGCATTACGCTCCTTAGATACAACAAGACGGTAGAGGACTTTAGGGATGTGGAAGACTGGGAATACGAAAGAGCATTTCTTCTTCTTAGGTCCTATGGTGTGAGGGTGACTCTCTCCACGAGGTTCAGGAGGGACTCGCTGGGAGGTTGCGGAACCCTTGTGGCAAACAGAAGCCTTACAGGGTGTTTATAAGGTCCCTTATGACCTCATCGTGAATTTCTTCGCTTAGCTCATCACCCTTTACAGCACAGTGTAGTGGCATCACCTGAACCCTTGCCACTCCTTGCCTTAGCATGCCTAACTTTTCAGCGGCGGACTTTGAAAGGTCTATAATCCGGCTCCTTTTTGCCGGTCCCCTGTCTGTGACCACCACCACCACATCCTCGCCGTTGTTGAGGTTTTTAACCAGCAGGTAGGTTCCAATGGGGTAATCCCTGGAAGCCGCAGTAAATTTGTGCTTGTTAAAAACCTCTCCAGAGCTGGTTTTTTTCCCGTGAAACCTTCCGCCATACCAACTGGCGTAGCCCTCCTGAACCCTACAGTCCATAGAAAAAGCAAAAGAAACAATCAAAGCAAAGAGTAGCAATGTCTTCATAGGAGTACCTCCTTTGGACTTCTCCCCACTAATGATATCACATATCCTCTCAACTTTTCAACAGGGCTTTTCTGATGTAAAATTCTATGGATGATAGCCACAAAAATCTATGTAAGTGGTTTAGTGCAAGGCGTAGGCTACAGAGCCTTTACGAAAAGGCTTGCTCAAAGCTATGGCCTTTCTGGATGGGTTAGAAACCTGCAAGATGGAAGGGTTGAGGTCTTTGTCCAAGGGGACAGGGATGTGGTCTGGGAGTTTATAAAGCAACTTTGGGAAGGTCCTCCTGCGGGAAGGGTTGACCGTATGGAGGTCCTCAAGGAGGTGCCAAGCCATGAAGAAAGGGATTTTACTATTAGGTATTAGCCTTGGACTCTCCTTTGCCCTGGAGTGTAAGGATTACAGAGTCAAGGAGGGGGACACACTTGAGAAGATAGCCAAGAGGGAAGGTGTTGACCTTCATAGCCTTAGATCTGCCAACAAAGACATTGACGAAAGAAAACTCAGAACTGGTCAAAGACTGTGTATACCCATAAGGACATCTCATGGAAAAACAGTAGAAAAATACGCAACCTACCAAGTAAAGAAGGGTGATACCCTTCAGAAGATAGCAGACAGCTTTGGTGTAGATATAAAAAGCCTGAGGGAAATCAACAATCTAAAGGACGATAGGATAGTGGAAGGTCAAAAATTAAAGATTCCCGCAAGGGCACACACTTCTGCAAAGGGCACAAGTAAAGAACCCAGCGAATATGAAATTTATGAAGTCAAAAAAGGTGGCAGGTTAAAACATGTTTCAAGGGCGACAGGTGTTCCTCTTAGAGAGTTAGAAAGACTAAATCCTGAGCTAAAGAATGCGTGGCTAAGGCCTGGAACGCAGGTAAAGCTACCGAAGGGTAGCATGCATACAAAGGCGGAGGGAAGAAAGGAAGAAAAATACGAACTATACACTGTCAAAAGGGGTGCACGGCTTGAGCATGTGGCAAGGGCAACCGGAGTGCCTCTCAGAGACCTTGAAAGACTAAACCCAGAGTTAAAAGGTAAATGGCTCCCCGCAGGGACGGAGGTAAAAGTTCCCATTAAGGAAACAGAATTCGTAAAAACACACAATAGGAAAGAAGAGACCTATGAAATCTACAAAATCAGACGAGGTGGAAGACTTAAGGATGTCGCTAGAGCAACCGGTGTGCCCCTAAGAGATTTGGAAAGACTGAATCCAGAACTAAAGGGTAAGTTTCTACACGCAGGCACAAAGGTGAAGCTTCCAAAGAAAGAACCTAACCTTACAGAAAGGCTGGCTCAGGAAAGGGGGCAGCCTATGAGTAGAAGAGAAGAAAGGTCCATCGTGGGGGAACCAGAGCGAGAAGCACCAACCGCTCCCGCACCCAAGGGACTTAACATACAGCTTCCCGTTGAAGGCAAAGTTCTGAAGGTCCCAAAGGGTATAGAAATCGCCGCTCCCTGCTCCTCGCCAGTTAGGGCTGTGGAAGATGGAAGAGTTATATACAGCGGCGGGGACCTACAGGCTTATGGAAACATGGTTATAGTAGAGCACGACAACTTTATATCCCTATACGCCTATAACGAGTCAAACCTGGTAAAACGAGGGGACAAGGTTAGCAAGGGGCAAGTAATAGCCAAAGTGGGCAAGAAGAACAACTCTGAAGAGTGTGCACTAAGGTTTGAGCTAAGAAACAAGGAAGGTGTTCCCCTTGACCCAACAGAATACATCAAGGACCTTCAGTGAAAAGTCTGTCTCCTATATCTCCTACCCCCGGCACTATGTAGCCGGTAGGACTAAGCCCTTCATCCAAGCTCAGCAGGAAAAAGTCAACCTCAGGGTGTGCGGACATGACCCTTTGAAGCCCCTGAGGGGAAGCAACAAGGTTAAAGGTAAGGAGCTTTTCTGGTCTCATGGACTTGGTCTCTTTCAAGGCAAGGTCTAAGGTGCCACCAGTTGCCAGCATGGGGTCAAGCACCACCACATGCTTGTTTTCCAAAGGTGGAAGCCTTCTGTAGAAGATTTCTGGAGTGAACGTATGCTCATCCCTCTTTATGGCAAGAAAGCCCGCCCTCGCCCTCGGCAAGACCCTTAGGGCACCGCTGAGCATGGGAAGACCAGCCCTGAGTATGCAAACAAAGACAAACCTGTCCTCCTCCACAAACTCAAAACTACCCACACCCATAGGCGTCTCAATCCTTTCTGCCCTGAGCGGAAGTTCACCCAGGATAAAGGGCATAGCCATAAGGGTTATCTCTTCAAGGAGACTTCTGAGCCTTTCAGGGGGTGTATGCCTATCTCTCACTAAGTTTAGTTTGTGTCTTAGAAGTGGATGGTCAATAATCTCCAAAGCCATATTCAAATTCTCCAAGCCTTATAAGGGTTCCCTGCTGACCTCTAACAACCTTCTTTATGGTTCTTATCTCGTATATCTGGCTGTCGTTTCTTATTACACCACCCTTTTCCAACACATCCCACAGGCTCTTGAGCATGTTGTCTATATCCCTTCTTCTATGATTAGGAAGGATTAGCTCCACATACACAGAAAGCCTACCCTCAAGGGGCTCGCCCGTGTATTGCTCTCTTATCTCCCAAAGGGCTCTTACCTCCCAGTTTTTTACCCTGGGGGGTTTAAAAACTCTGCCACCTCTCTTCCTTATGTATCTGTTGCTCTTTGGCACAGGAAGCATAGAAAGCCTCAGTTCTATCATCTTCTTATGAGAAGAAGACACAAGAAAAGGGTAAGCAAAAGACCCAAAAGGTTCATACCCATAGATATACCGTGCCATTTCATAAAGGCGTTGTAGTCTGTGAGCTTTAGGGAGTGGGCGGTCGGAAGCACGTAGAAGATGTGAAGGGCATGAAGCAGTAGGTTAAAAAGGGCAATGCCAGCGATTAGCTTTCCGTGTTTAAAGCCCAGTAGCAAGGTTGCCAAAGAAACCACAAGCCCTATGCCAAAGTATACGGGAAATATCCTTTCCACCACCGCACCCGCTTGTTCCTTCTGAAGCACCTTAAAGAGCATGGGAGCTATAAAGAAACTAAAGAAAGAGCCAAGCCCAAGGTATAGGGAGTTTATAAAGAGCAGGAACTTAAGCATCTTTCACCACCGGCAGGTTGTAGTTTTTAAGGGTTTGTATGAGCCTCTTTTCGTTCTCTGGCTTCATAGGACAGAGGGGAAGCCTAAACTCCTTCTCACACATACCCAGAGCCCAGCAGGCAGTCTTTACAGGAATGGGGTTTGTCTCTATGAAAAGCACCTTAAAAAGATCAAAAAGGTAATAGTGCATTTCCCTTGCTTTATGGAAATCACCCTTGAGGGCATGGTCCACTAGGGCTTTAACCTCCCTTGGCATTATGTTGTTGGCAACGGATATAACGCCCCTTGCACCCAAAGCCATCATGGGAAGCGTCAAAGAATCATCACCCGAAAGAATGGTAAAGTTCTCCCCCAGAAGTCTCCTAAGCTCGGAAATCCTGTCCATGTTGGGTGTAGATTCCTTTGAGCCCACTATGTTGGGACAGTCCTTTACAAGCCTGTATATGGTCTCTGGAGCTATCTCCACACCAGTCCTTGAGGGTATGTTGTAGAGGATTATGGGAATATCCACTTCCTCGGCCACTGTTTTAAAGTGCTGGTATAGTCCTTCTTGAGTGGGTTTGTTGTAATAAGGAACCACAAGAAGACAGGCGTCTGCTCCCACCCTCTTTGCATGGGATGTAAGCTCAATAGCCTCATGGGTGGCATTTGCTCCCGTGCCAGCAATAACCTTGACCCTTCCGTTGGCATATTTGACCGCATGCTCTACTACCTTTTCGTGCTCTTCAAAGGTAAGGGTGGGCGACTCGCCAGTGGTCCCGCAGACTAGTATGGCGTCCGTGTGGTTGTTCACATGAAAGTCTATCAGGCTCTCAAGGGCTTTAAAATCAACCTCTCCGTCCTTAAAGGGTGTTATGAGGGCGACGATTGAACCTTGAAACATACAAAAGATTATAACATATAGGTGGCGGAGCCGACGGGACTTGAACCCGCGCCCTCCGGCTTGACAGGCCGGCGTTCTGACCGGGCTGAACTACGGCTCCTTTAGAGGGATATATTATATCACCTTTTTAGCAAAAGGGAAGAGATTTTTTCTATCTCCTCCGCAAGCTTAAAGTCTCTGTCTGTTATGCCTCCTGCCTCGTGGGTGGTCAACCTTACCCTTAGCCTTTTAAAGCCAGCCTCCACATCGGGGTGATGCCAATAAGCCTCCGCAAGGCTTGCTATTGCGTTAAAGAGGAAGACCGTCTCCTTCCAGTTTTTTGTAGCAAAATCCCTTACTATAAAACCCTCTTCATAACGCCAGCCGGGGAGGTTTTTTAGCCTGCCTTCTATGTCCTGATCTGAGTAGACCCTTAGTTCTCTCTCGCCTGACATCTAGGGCATACTCCGTATATGTGCAAGGAGTAATTGTGAACTCTGTAGCCTTCCATGTATGCTGGCGGTTTCCAATCTATGCAAAACTCCACATCCCTTATAGCACCGCATTGGGTGCATATGAGGTGGTGGTGGTCGCTCACATTGGCATCGTAGCGCACAGAACCACCCCAGTAGGCTACCTTTTTAACAAAGCCAAGCTCCTCAAGGGTCTCCACCGTCCTGTATACGGTGGCAAGGGATACGAAGGGGTATTTCTTCTTTATCTCGTTGTATATCTCCTCAACAGTGGGGTGGTCCTCTCTGCTCAGCAGAACTTCGTAAACTGCCACCCTCTGGGGCGTAATCTTAAGCCCCATGTTCTTACAAGCCTCTATAAACTCCTGAAGTTTTTCTTCCTTAAGCATGGGTATATAATATAGACCATATGCTAATAATTTTCAATATCATCCTATTATTTTGGATTTCCTTTTCGCAGGGACAAGTGCGCGAATGCAGGCTTCTTGTGGCGGACACACCAGAGAAACATGAAAGAGGGCTAATGCATAGAAGGTCTCTTGTAGGCTATGATGGGATGGTTTTTCTCTACAGGGACAAAGCGGTAAGGCATTTCTGGAACAAAAACACCTATCTTGAGCTTTATGTTTACTGGATTGACCGGGATAAACTGGTAGGCAGGTCCTATCTGCCTCCTGAGGATAAAGCAGGCACGGTCATAGTGTCTTCTCCAAAGCCTGTGGATACGGTGGTGGAGATTCTAAAGGGAAGAACCTGCACATACAAAAATATATTGCTATCACCTTAGTTTGAGAGTGGCAAGGGCGAGAATACCCAAAAGGAGAGACACAATCCACATCCTTACCACTATCTTTGGCTCAGGAACGCCAGAGAGCTCAAGGTGGTGATGGAAGGGAGCCATCTTAAAGAGCCTTTTACCCTTTGTGATCTTAAAGTAGGCAACCTGGAGCATAACCGAGAGGGTTTCAAAAACGAACACGCCCCCCGCTATGGGAAGCAAAAGCTCAGCCTTGGACACCAAAGCTATCACACCAAGCCCAGCACCCAAAGCCAAAGCCCCCACATCCCCCATGAAAAGCTGGGCCGGAAAGGCGTTAAACCACAAAAAGCCAAGCCCCGCACCCACTATGGCAAAACATAGTACCGTTAGGTCTCCTGAATAAGGAACATAGGGAATGTTTAAATAGCCGGCTATGCCCGCATGTCCTACCGCGTAGGCTACTATGCCCATGCTCGCTGCCGTTGTCATCACAGGACCTATGGCAAGCCCATCAAGCCCGTCCGTTAGGTTCACCGCATTGGAAGTTGCAACTATAACAAGCATGGCAAAGGGAATGTATAGTAGTCCCAGGTCTATCTGAAGGTTTTTGAAAAGGGGAAAGTATAGCTTTGTGTCAACTCCACTGTAGAGGTGTATAAATACAGATGTAATCCCTGCCACTATAAGCTGTGCGAGGAACTTCTTTTTTGCGGAGATGCCCTTTTTGTTTTTCAGCTTAACAAAGTCATCCCAAAGGCCTATAAGGGCAAAGCCCAGAATGCAGAAGGTTATAACCCAAAAGTAAACAAGGTCAAGCCTCATGAGAAGAAAAGAGGCTAAGAAAACAGAGAGGACTATTATAATTCCTCCCATAGTGGGCACATACCTCTTAACAAGGTGTCCCTCTGGGGTGTATTCCCTAATGTATCCCTTGAAGAGCCTTTGAATGGCTTTCATCTTCTTCATAAAAAGGGGAGTAAGCAGGAGCGTAAGAGAAAAGGCGATGAGCACCGCTAAAAAGGATCGGAAGGTTATGTATTTAAACACATTGAAGGCAAAGAAGTAATCCCTAAGGTATAGGGCTATATGGTAGAGCATGTTAGCACCTATTTCTACTTAATAGTCTATCAAGTATTATAGCCACTGCGTTCCTCACAGACAGATGGTTCCAGTCTCCTGCACCGTAGATGGGTTCAAGGATGTAATCAAAGGTATTCATAAGCGAGGGCGGAATGCCATAGCCGGTGCCAAAGACTATGAGAAAGTCCCTGTCCCTTTTGTGTATCTCCTCCGATAGCCACCTGTAGGAGACCGTATTGGGATAAGTTCTTGCATCTGTTCCCACAATTACAGGCTTTTTACCTCTATGTGTTTGAATATCTTCCAGGACTTCGTCAAAGGTGTAGCAGAGCTTTACAAGCTTTACCACCTCGTTCCTTGTGGGGTTTGTCCTTGAACCCTCTTCTGAGAGCCAGTATTCTATCTGTTTGTTTATGATAAGCCTTTGCCCATCCACCGGCTGGACTATGTAGTAGGTGTTTATCTCGTAGGCTCTGGCAGGGCGAGCAATGTCATGGAGGTCCATGGTGGTAAAGGAGGTTATTATGGTTCTGCCCTCTCGGTCCATAGCCGGATAATGAAGCAGTGCAATAAAAAGGTTGTGATTTATCATAAATCCTTTATTATAGCATGTGGCTCTTATATCGTCGTGGTGGACTTGGAGATACGCTCCTGACCTTTCCCGTGCTTGAGCTTTTGAAAGGGTCTGGCAAGAGCCTTTGGGTGGTGGGAAACACGGACTACTTTACCATTGCCAAAGAGGTGGGGTGGGCGGACAGGGTCAGCTCAGAAATCCCAGAGATTGAGTTTGAGGGCAAAATTTTGATAGCCTTTGATGGCAATGTAAAGCCCTTTCCAGAAAGGAGAGTTTGGGTGGTGGAGCACTATCTTAAGAGCCTCTCCTTGAGAGGAGACTTTTCAAAGACCCTCCCCCTTGAGCCTGTAGCTAAAAGCCCCCTTGAGGGCTGTGCGGTCTTGCACCCCTCCAGCGGTTCTCTAAAGAAGAACCCACCCCTTGAGCTCTTTTTTAGGATTGAAGCCTTTCTTAGGAAGGAAGGCTATAAAACCGTATACCTAGTGGGTGAGGCGGACCAGTGGCTAAAGGACTATGTCAAAAACTACTTTGAGAGCTATTCACCCCTTGAGATAGCAAGGGCTTTGAGGACAGCCAAGCTCTTTGTTGGTCTTGACAGTGGGCTGTCGCACCTTGCGGGCTACTGCGGACTTCCCACTTTTGTATTTTACGGACCCACAGACCCAGTGGTATGGAAACCTATAGGCGAGAGGGTATTTCAGATAAGCCTTGGGCTTTCTTGCAGTCCTTGCTTTCCAGCGGTCTGCGAGGCGAGGGCATGCCTCAATCCAGAGTTGCTTTTTAATGCGTTCCTCAAAAACTATGTTAAGATGTAGGTGCGTGATGTGCCTTTAGGGATGGCTACTACCTAATGGGCACATATACCCCTTCTCTTATCTTTATGGCAGTATGCTTTCTACCTGTATCCTCAAGGATGGCCTCGTCCGAAGTCATGCGCTCTCTAAGGCTTTCTGCAAGCTCAAGGGCTTGCTTTGGTGCTTCCGTGCAAAGCTCAAGCTCAAAGTCTTTAGAAAACTCCTCCAGAAGCACCTTGGCAACCTCTTGAAAGTCAAAGGACCTTTCCAGCTCCCTTTCAAGCCAACTTATGTTTTCCCAAAGGACCTGCCTTACCCTTTCCCTTGTGCCTTGGTTTGGCACATTGAAAAGCTTTGCCATAAGCTCTGGGTCAAAGCGCAAAAGTATGTTGCCCACAAAAACGAAAAATTTTCCTATATCTCCCGCACCCTGCCCACTGATTTTCCTCTGACTTTTCTTTACCACAAGGTCGTTTATGGGTTTGTATTCCACCTCAAGCCCAAGTCTGGCATAAGTCCTTATAACCGGCTGGGACAGTCTTCTGTAGGCATCCTCTATCTTGAAAGGCACAAGGCTTTTGGGAAGCACAAGCTGATAAAAAACCTGCCCCGGTGCCAAGAGCACTGCACCACCTCCCACCTGCCTCCTTATAACACCAATGGCCAACTCTTTACATCTTCTGAGGTCTATAAGTTCTTGAGCCCTATCAAAATATCCAAGGCTTACATAGGTATCCTCCGGCTCACAGAGTATAATACCCTCATAGCCCAGCTCTGCCATGGCATGAAAGAGGATTGTGGATAGCATACGCGGGAGTTTCCCAAGCACATAAGCCTTCATGGTATAATTTTAACGCCATGATAAAGGTAGAAGTAGTTACACCCAAGGGACTTCATTTCTCAAGGGAGGTCAGCTCAGTAAACATACCCACTGCAGAAGGCGAGATAGGTGTTCTTGAAAAGCATATGTATTTGATGACCATGCTAAAGCCTGGGCTGGTCTACTTTGACGGCAAGCCCGACAACGGCATTGCGGTAACCTACGGCTTTGTGGATGTCACACCAGAAAAGGTGATAATCCTCGCAGAGGAAGCCTACAACATGGGAGACATTGACCCCGGCAAGGAGAAGGAACTCTTTGACCAAGCCATGAGAAAACTGGCAACGGCCCAAACCATGGAAGAGATAGAAGAGCTTGAAAAACTCAAAGAAAGAGCCAGAACCCTGCTTGAGCTTGTAGAGAGGTTTGGAAGAGCTTAAGGAGTTTGAATTCTTCAGAGGAAGGGTAAGGTTCAAACAGCCCAAGGCACATAGGCTATCTGTAGTAGAGGTCCTCTTCGTAGCAAATCTAAAGGGTATAAGAAGAGGGTCCAAGGTTCTGGACCTTGGTGCAGGTTTTGGAACCCTTTCAATCCTAATAGCCCTAAGGTATGGTTGTGAAGTATGGGCTCTGGAAAGAGACCCATTGATGCTTGAACTTCTCAGGGAGAACATAAGGCTCAACTCGCTTGAGGATAGGGTCCATATGCTCCAGTTTGACCTAAAGGAGGCGGAGAATTTCCTTAGGTCTCAGAGTTTTGATGTGGTGGTCACCAATCCACCCTTTTACGCAGAGGGTCTAAAGGGTAGCATATACCACCACGAAGTGGATACAAAGCTGGAAGATTTTATAAAAACTTCAGGCTTTCTGCTAAGAGATGGTGGACATTTTAACCTTTTAATAGCTTCAAACCGATTGATAGAAGCGGTCATACACATGAAATTACACAGAATGGAGGTGGAATCCTTACGGTTTTTACACCCAAAGCTACATAAAAGAGCAAAAATTTTGTTTATACATGGCTTGAAGAACCTAAGACCACGCCCTGTGGTGGAAAAACCCCTGATAATAAATGAAGAGAGCGGTGAATACACACAGGAGGTCAAAAGCCTTCTTGAGAGTTTTCTATGATATAATTGATAAGATTTAGGAGGCGGTGTATGAGGCTACCTGAGAAGCTTGTGGAGAGGATAGCAGACAGGATTATAAAGGAACTCTATGAGAACGAAAGGATAATAGAGCCAGAAGACCCATATACCTTTAAGAAAAGCATAATAGCCATATTTAAAGAGGCAGAGGAACAGGAGCGTCTGCTTGATGAGAAGACTAAGGAGATACTCAAGGAAAAACTTGAACTTCTTGAAGAGACTAGCCTTGACTACAGAACCGCCTACAAAACCGTAAGGACTAAGCTCGCCGAAGAGATGAACATACATACTTCAAGAAGAGAGAGGATGAACCAGATAGCTCTAAGAATAAGAGATATGATAATGGAGGACCCACAGGTGGAGATATACGAAGAGCCAAGTGTAATAAGAAACAGGATTAGGGAGATACTTATGGAAGCGGTAAAGGAGGAGGAAGAGATAGATAGAGAGGTAAGAGAAAGGATAAGGTCCTACTCAAAGAGGATAGTGGAAGGAACTCCCGAGTGGAACCACCTTTACAAAAGGATATACGAAGATGCCCTCAAGAGAAGAGGACTCCTCTAAGGCAGATAGGCTATTGGGTTTTGCCTTACTCCATACTTTAGCACTTCGTAGTGCAGGTGAGGACCAAAGGCTCTGCCCGTTGTGCCTACACTGCCTATTATTTGACCCTTTACCACCCTGTCTGAGTAGTTGACCCTTATGTCCGAAAGGTGTGCATAGAGAGTAGCAAAGCCATAACCATGGTAGATTATAACGGTCTTCCCGTATCCTCTTATCCATCCTGCATATATAACTCTGCCATCTGAAGCAGAGACTACTGGGGTCCCATAGGGTGCGGATATGTCTATGCCCGTGTGAAACTCCCTCCTTCCTCCTATAGTCCTCCAACCATAGTCGGAGGTTATAACGCCTACAACAGGCCAAAGGTCTGGTTTGACAGTCTCCACAGTTTTGACATTCAGAAGCTCTTTCATAGCTTCCTCTAAAGACATTTCTGTGGCAATAATCTTGCTTACTGTATCCACATCAAAAAGATCATCACCTGGGTCTGTGATTTGGGAGGAGACCTCTGAAGGACCACCTATACCTAAGGGTGAAGTATCCATTATGGGCTTGCAGAGGGCTCCCAGCAGGGCAAAGGCAATAGCATACTTCTTCATAGCCCTACCTCCTCGAGGGTTTCCAAAACTCTACCATAGGCTTGCAAAGTTTGTCAAGAGGTTTTATAATATTTTTCCCTGAGGGTGCGTAGCTCAATGGCAGAGCGGGCGGCTCATAACCGCCCGGTTGGGGGTTCGAGTCCTCCCGCACCCACTAAAGGATAAACTTTTCTAGAGCATTACCAAAGAAAACAAAAAGCCCTATTCTTAGGGCTCTTGCTATAAGGCTTGCAAGTAAAAAGCTCCACAGTGGCATGTGGAAAAGTCCCGCAAGCCAGCAGACCAGTTTGTATGGTTCTCCTATAAGCACCGCCCAAAAGCCGTATCTGTTAAAGAGTGCCTCTCCTTTTAAATACAACTTCTGACCAAAAAGCTTCTTTACAAAGGCCTCCCCAAGAAACTTTGCTAGATAGTAGGCTACAATTGCACCCAGTATGTTCCCCACAAGGGCAACAATCCCTGCTGTATATGGACTAAGTTTGAATAAGGGTGCGCTTACTATGAAGGGATAGGGAGGGATTGGTTGTATTACAGATTCCGTGAAGGCAATGACAAAGAGTGCGGTGTAGCCATGCTCGTGAACAAAGCCCTCAGCCCATCTTTTAAGCTCTGGGAAAAGGTGTTCAAGCATCAGAGGAGCACCTCCATAAAATCCTTTGCTGGAATTATGGGAATTCCATACTTCTGAGATAGGTCTTCTGCCACCTTCTCTGGGTCATGCTGGGTTAAGAACTCATATCCAAAGTGCGTAAGTATAACCCTCTTGGGCTTTAGGTGGGCTATGAGCTTCTCCGCATCCCCGACGGTGAGGTGGTCTATGGGTTTTGTTTTTCTATAAAGGGTTGTATTTATTATCATCACTTCCACACCATGGGGATATGCCTGTAGCATTCTATCCTCATACAAAGCACAGGACACATAAAGAACCTTATGATTAAACAAGATGGCATATGTATCCGCACCATGATGGGTATGCTTCATCACAGCCTTTGCGCTTACAGTCCTATAAGAAAGCTCTTTCCCCTCCTTTAAAAAGCCTTCCATGGCTAGCCTCTGCCTTATGAAGGGCAGGACTACCCGTTCGTGTCCCTCAAAGGCAGGCTCTGGAGCAAAGAGGGCCACCCTTTTTATCTTCCCTCCGTCTGTGGCAGACTCTATGACCGCATTCACATCTGAAGAGTGGTCTAGATGTATGTGAGATAAGACCACAAGGTCAATACTTCTTGGGTCTACCCCAAGCTGGTGCAGGTATACAAAAGCGCCAGGACCTGGGTCCACATGCACAAGCGACCCAGATAAAAAAAGTAGAAAGCCTCCAGACCTCCGGAGGTATCTGAAAACGCTTGCCCTACCACCAGCGGTGCCGAGAAAGACTATCTTGTCCAACCTAGTAAAGAATTATAGACCCACTAGGGCAGTCCTCTGCCACCTGCAGAAGGTCCTCATATACCCTCTCTATGGGCACTTTTATCATAACAAGGGGGATACCATCCCCCCTATCCACGAAAACCTCCGGAAGTCTATCGTAGCAGAGCTCGCAAGCGGTGCAGGTTTCTATATCAATCCTTATACTTATGCTTCTTCCGTTATAATGGACCCGCTGGGACATTCGTCGGTGACCTCTTTTACCTCGTTTTCAAGCTCCGCTGGCACGAGCATCCAACCATCGGGTCCGGGGCTGACCACTTCTGCTATGCCGTCGCCCCTGTTTTTGTAAACCTCGGGAACCCTGTCATAGCAGAGCTCGCATGAGGTACAGGTATCTGGGTCAACCATGGTCTTTAAAGCCATATTAACACCTCCTTAAAAGTTTGGGTTTATAAAATATATCACAGCTTAACTTTATCAACATAAGTTTAATCATATCTTGTGGAGAGCCTCTGCCACTGTTTTGCCTATGAAGGCAGGGTTCTCTATCACATGAACCCCTGCATCTCTAAGTGCTTGCATCTTCGCCTGAGCTGTTCCCTTTCCTCCACTTATTATGGCTCCCGCATGTCCCATACGCCTACCCGGTGGTGCGGTAATGCCTGCAATGTAGGCAAAGACTGGCTTTTTCACATTATCCTTTATAAACTCTGCCGCTTCCTCTTCTGCTGTGCCACCAATCTCGCCTATCATCAGGATTGCCTCTGTTTCTGGGTCATCGTTAAACATGGCTATAACATCCTTGTGAGAGAGCCCATGGACTGGGTCTCCGCCTATACCCACCGCAGTGGATTGCCCAAGTCCATACTGGGTCAGCTGATAGGATGCCTCATAGGTGAGGGTTCCGCTTCTGGAGACAATACCAATTGTCCCCCTCTTGAAAATATGCCCTGGCATTATGCCCACCTTTGCCTCGCCTGGGGTTATTACGCCGGGGCAGTTTGGACCTATAAGCCTTGCATCTGGGTAGTTTTTCTTCATGTAGTCTTTTACAAGCATCATATCTCTTACTGGTATGCCCTCGGTTATGCATACCACCAATCTTATGCCCGCATCAAGGGCTTCCACGATGGCGTCTCCAGCAAAGGCGGGTGGCACAAAGATAAGGGAGCAGTTGGCACCGGTTTCTTTGACCGCATCCTCCACCGTGTTGAAGACAGGTATGCCCTCTACCGATTGTCCTGCCTTGCCCGGCGTGACGCCTGCCACCACTTGAGTGCCATAGGCTTTGCATTGGGTAGCATGGAAAGAGCCTTCCTTTCCTGTTATGCCTTGGACTAAGACTTTTGTGTTTTTGTCTACAAGGATTGACATGACTAAACCTCCTCAAAAAAGTTTTCATCTATGGCTTTTATCTCATAGGTGTATTTAACATATACGCCTACGTTGTGTTCTATCATCAAATTTACTAATCTCTTGCCATCTATAAGCACTATCTTCATACCACTTGCCCTTATTCTTTCTACTGCCATCTCAGCGTCTCTTGAAAAGTTTGATGTGGTTATTATAACACCTGACGAAGCACCTTTTCCCGTAAGAGCACCTATAAAAGTATTAATAACTTCTATCCCAACTGTGCTTTTCCATCTTTTAGCTTGGATGTATATCTCATCAAAGCCAAACTTATCTGCCTTAATTACACCATCTATGCCTTCATCTTTTGTTTTTTGAGTAGTTTCAGGCTCTCCATATCCCATTTTCTTAAGTAATTCCAGGACCAGCACCTCAAATTTATATGGGTCTATATTTTTGAGTCTCTCAATAAGTTCATTTTCCAGCTCCGTCTTCATATCCTTTTGTAGTTTCTCTAAAATCTCCTCTTTTGGTAAGTATACTGTTTCACTTTCAAATCTATTTATTTCCTGCGAGGTTTCTTTTAAGTCAGGTTTCTTATTTTCAATCCATTCCTTATATTCAGGGTATCTCTCAAGATATTTAAGGTCTATGGGCATATCCCTGAGGGCCTTCTTACCTTCTTCGCTTATTATATAAACGCCTCTATCTTTCCTCTGTAGAAGACCTGCAACATGCAGATGGGTTACAGCCCAGGCTATTCTGTTATCTAATGTTCTTTGACCACTTCTTAGTCTTTCTAATGCTTCATCTTCTGAAACTACTCCATTTTCAAGCAACTTTTTTCTTAGCTCTAAAATCAAATCTCTTAACCTATACTCTCTACCGTCACGAAATATATTCATCACATCGTTCAAAAGTTCCCTAACAGACGGAATAGGCATAGCTTATCTCCATTTTATTTAATCTCCCTACAGTCCATTTGATATATTCCCCCTTCTTTTCTATCATAGTCCATCTTCGACCGAGCATGCTTGCGGTATAGCCAGTAGTCCCAACTCCAGCCATAGGGTCTAAAATAAGGTCTCCCTCTTTTGTAGAAACAAGAATTATTCTTTTAAGAAGTTCAACGGGTTTTTGTGTGGGATGAACTTTTTTGCCCTTTTCATCCTTTAGTCTTTCCTCCCCCGTGCATATGGGTATTCTCCACACATTCTCGTAAACCTTTCCAATACCAAAGGCTTTTGCGTATTCTTTGTTAAATGTGTATTTTTTGACGCTTTTGTCCTTTACAGCCCATATAAGTGTTTCTGTAGCGTTTGTAAACCTCACTCCAAGCCAATTAGGCATAGGATTAGTTTTTAGCCATATAACATCGTTTAATATCCAAAAGCCCATGTCTTGCATTATCTTGCCCCAGCGGTGGATGTTATGGTATGTTCCTATAACCCACAGAGTTGCGGTTTCTTTCATCACTCTTTTTACCCTTTGTAAAACCTCTTCCACAAAGCTATCGTAAGCTTGGAAGTTTTCAAAGTTGTCCCACTCCTCGCACACTCCGTTAACCTCTGTGCGAACCTTCCACCTCCTTAACTGCTTTTTTGGAAGCTGAAGAAAGTAAGGTGGGTCTATAAAGACCATGTCGTAGCTTTTATCTGGTAGCTTTTCCATTACCTTTAAGCAGTCCCCTTGTATGAGGGTGTTCTCAAACTCATAACCTGTAAAGTCTTCTTCTCTTACCACTCTATGGTGCATTTTCTCCTTACTGACAAATGCGGACATGTCTAGAACCCCCTTGATATTCCTGATAGCCTGTCTATCCATTCTCTGAAATGAGGACAAGTCTCATACATTCTCTCAACTCCTATACATACCGCAACTGAGGCTCCATGCAATACCTTACTGTAGCCTCTTATTATACCATTGAGCAGGTTTGATGGTTTCTCTATGAGTTCTGGGTTTCCATATCTGTCCAGTGCTTCTCTTAGCTTTTCCACTGCCTCCCTGCCTCCAGGAAGTTTTTTAAAACAATCTAAGTTAGAAAAAAGTAGAGCCTCAAATTCCTGAAGCTGTAGGTACGGAATAAAGCGTGGATCTTCAATAGACTTCAGGAACCTCTCTTCCAAGCAGTTTACTCTGCTGTATATGTCTGTGTGTCTACATTCCTCCCTTCCTGGAAAGTCATCGGGTAAGTCTGAAAAGTCCAGCATAGTGGAGACAAAATCCACAGAAGGATTTCTAAGGAGCTTCCTAAGTTGATGCTCTACTTGACCAAAACTTCTTATACCTCCTCTACCTGCTTCACTTGTCTTGAGAATTACAGGTGTGATGTAAGTGTTGTATCTTTCAAGATATCCAGCAAGCAAATCCTTGACGAACCTTTCCTCCGTCTGTCCCTCCACGAGTAATAAGCCAAACCTTTCTCTTATGGTCTACCCCCTATTAGATTTTTCTCCCATAGCTCGCCCAGTGAATAATCCTCAAGCCACTGGACTAGATTTTCTCTTTCTAACCTGTTGAAAGTAGACCTGCCATCCTTATACTCTGCTACTATCACATCCTCTGGCTCAAAGCGTTTAACAAGGTTTGGTGATTGCGTAGAGGCTATAACCTGAACTGGTGAGGCTTTGATTAGCTCAGAAAGGAGATATATGCCTGCTGGATGAAGTCCCAGTTCTGGCTCATCAACTATTATGGTAGAGGGCATAAGCTCCTCTGGCTGAAGAAAAAGCGTAAGCAGGCAAAGAAGTCTAAGGCTTCCATCGGACATATGCAACGCAGAAAAAGTCTGGTCTTTACCCCTCGGTTTCCATTCAAGCCGTATCCTCTCAGGGTTTAGAGCCTGCGGTTCAAGAATAAACCTGTCAAAGGCAGGCACATAGCTTCTAAAGGTAGATTCAATCAAGTTATAGTGTTCCGGATACTTGTGCTTCAACATGTATAGAAAGGCAGGAAGGTTGGAACCATCTTCCCTGAGAAAACGATTGTCGTTTATATCGCAAGCCCGCCTGAGAGGAGAGCTTGGACTTGTATCATGAAAGTGATAAACCCTCCAGCTTTTTATTGAGTGATATACATAGAAGGCGATACTCTTACCTCCAGAAAAGCCGGGATTTCTTGCCTCCTCCTCAAGCCTGCTCTCATAAGGAGACCATTGAAGAAAAGGATTTGAGGAATTTATGTTATGAGCAAACCAATCATTATCTCCCTTATCAAAGCCCACCTTTTCGTATGCGTAGGAAAGTTTGTCGTCTTTTGTATACTCAAGTCTAAACTTGTAGTAGTTTCTCTGGAAGTATAGCTCAGCCTGTATGTATGTAGACTCCTTTGGTCCAAAGTGTAGCAGGTTTCCAGCCCCGCCCTCTTTCACCACAAACTCCTGCAATCTCTTCTCAACCATGGCGTTCAACAAGGAGAGAAAGCTAATCAGGTTGCTCTTGCCAGCCCCGTTTGCACCTATTAGTATGTTTACTTTACAAAGCTCGAGGTCCAAAGCCTTTATTGACTTGTAGTTTTCCAAACGAACCCTGTCAAGGCTACGCTTCTCACCGGTCATAGTGCATTAATTTAGGACTTTTTTCCAGTTTAGCTATTCCCTCTATTCTTCAAGCTTTTATAAGCAACATAAAGCATTTGGTTAGCACGGCGAAAGTAGAAAAAGGATGCATATGAAGCCATCGGAGTTAGAATAGCGTATAAAATTTGCATGAAGAGAAGAATGTCTATATTTGCATTCACTTTATCACCTAGCAAAAGTAAGCATATTAGAGCAAATATTGTTAAAATAATGCTTATAAGAACATAATTAAGAAATAATGGCTCTTTTATTGATACACAGCTTTTCAATCTCTTACTCTTAATAAATTGGAAAATAAGCATGAATATTAATGAGGTGAATAAAACGAGGGTATAAGAATTTAGCAATGTAACACAAAGTAAAACACACAATGAATTTTTATATAGAAAGTCTGCAAGCACGATGTAGTTAATGATTCCAGCAAGCATAAGCGAAATAGCTACACCCGAGAAAAACTTTGCAAGGGAATAATTTGTTTCTAGCGATGAAGTAATTAAGCCTGACCTGTCATATAATTTCAAATGGAATTTATATAATTCGTAGAGTCTTATCCATTTTACGTCTGCATCTATATAGATTCTTTTATATTTTATACCTTTATTCAATGGTTTAATAAAAAACAAACTAATGATAATTGAAAATCCCATTATACTAATGATTTCGCCCAAAATCATAGAGGGTATAAGCAGAAGCCACAGGTAGTTTTTGAAAAACTCCATAATCTCTAAAAAAAGCTGGAAATAGTCCAATGTTTTGTTATGATTTACAAAATGAATTAAAGTAAAATGCATCGCAGTGATGAACATAAAAATCATACCAACGCCTATACCTGCAAGTATGGTGTATAGTTCTAATTTTAAAAAGTTATTCACTTTAGCCTAATCCCTGCCTGCCAACTCCACCGACTTCTTAGCTCCGTCCCACATATCCACTGCGTTGATAAAGTTAAGCCCAGACTCTGCCAACAGTCTTCTGCCCTCCTCTACATTTGTGCCCTCCATGCGCACAACCACGGGCACTCTTATCTCCACCATCTTTGCCGCCTCTATAAGACCCTGCGCCAGCCTGTCGCAACGGAGAATGCCACCAAAGATGTTTATAAATACTGCTTTGACATTGGGGTCCGCCATGAGGATCCTAAAGGCGTTGGCTATCTGCTCCACATTGGCACCACCACCCACATCAAGAAAGTTGGCAGGCTCTCCGCCGGCAAGTTTGACAATATCCATAGTGGTCATAGCAAGCCCAGCTCCGTTTACCATGCAACCGATGTTTCCATCCAGCTTTATGTAGTTGAGGCTGTATTTTTTTGCTTCCACCTCCAGAGGGTCAAGCTGGCTGAGGTCTTCCAGCTCCTCAAGGTCCCTGTGCCTTATGAGGGCGTTGTCATCCAGCTCCACCTTGGCATCCAGTAGCACAAGGCTTCCTTCCTTTGTAAGCACCAGAGGGTTTATCTCCACAAGGCTTGCGTCCAAGTCCATGTATGCCCTGTATAGGGCAAGGGCAACCTTTACAAATTCGTTCACAGGCAGTCCCAGTTTAAAGGCTATCTTCCTTACTTGAGAGGGCATAAGCCCAAGGGCTGGGTCTATATGAAGCATGTGTATGGCTTCTGGCTTTTCCTTTGCCACTTCTTCTATTTCCATACCACCCTCTGCGGAAGCCATCAGGATGGGCTTTGAGACAGCCCTATCAAGGGTTATGGAAAGGTAATACTCCTTTTCTATGTTGGTAGCCCTCTCTATCCAAACCCTGCTTACGGGCTTACCATCTGGACACTGAAAGGTTTTTAACACCTTTCCCAGCATGCCATCTACCGCCTGCTGTAGCTCCTCCATGCTCTTTACCAACTTTACGCCTCCTGCCTTTCCACGCCCACCGCAGTGCACCTGAGCTTTTACCACAAGAGGAAACTCACCCAGCTCCTCTGCAGACCTTATGGCTTCCTGAAGAGAAAAGGCAACCCTGCCCTCTGGCACGGGTAGTCCATATTTTTTAAGAAGCTCCTTTGCCTGATGCTCGTGTAGTTTCATGCTTGCCTCCGCAAGAGTTTAATTTGAAAAATTATAACAAAGCTCATAAGGATTTGACTGGCATTGGCACTTGAAAGCGGTCGAGCTATAGGGCGATGTGATATAATAAATATTGTTAGACCATGGGAGGGAATGTAGTTTTCTGGGTTAATGGTGGGATTTCTAGGAAAGATGTCCTGAACTTTCTCTATAGAGGGGAAATACTGCTGGGCATACTTGCGGGACAGGTTATAGAAGAGTATTACTCAAGGAAGGGAGATTTTACAAACCTTGTGGTTTTTACACCACACAGCCTATATGTGGATGAGGAAACTAGAAGAAAAGAAAGGGAAAGGTTGGAAAAGGATGTAAAAAATGTAAATGAAATATACATACCATCGCTTGGAAAGATAGATAGCTATGAGTTCAAAGGAAGCTACCAATACATACGATTCTGGATATTCCTCAACCTTCTCAAACACTACCTTGAAGGAAATTACAGAGTATTTTACTGCGACATTACCCAAGGTCTTAATGTGTATGTAGATGCGCTAAAAGAAGCCTTTAGGAGCCTTGTGGTCTTTTATAACCTTGTGAACCTTGGAAAAAAGGAAAAGAATAGGGAATTTTACATGCTTTACTCTGACCCCATTATAAACAGAAGCACGCAAGAAGCCCAACTTTATGACGATGTAGAGCTCAAAGTTAAAGTTTGGTTTGACACACCTATTACTAGCCCAGACAAAGGGTTTGCAGACAAGCATAATCTTGAACAAGATGAATTAAGACTTTTGAAAAACTACTACAGAGCCTATAGAGCTATAAGATATAATGCACCAGGCGTTGTCCTCACCTTTGGCTACGACCCACCTGAGAGAATTGAAGAGACGCTAAGAAAACTTCTAAACAGGTATTTGGAACTATACAACCCTGGGGACATAGTGCAGGAAAAAAAGCTATACGAATATCCTCTGCCTCAAGACCCCGACGAAAAGATTAGTATTTTCCTTGCCTTAGCACTCTATTGGAGAATATCAAAGATGCTTTCGCAAGCAGGTGTATGCGAAAACAGAGAATTTACAGTAGACGATTTGAATAAGTTTTCGCAAGTCTATGATACTTTTGGTCTGTTGGTGAACAAAGACATGCTTGAAAGGGACACAAAGAGGTTTGAAAATTTGCCTGCAGACAGCGAGTGGAGACCTCTGGGTAGGCTTGTTAACAGCACTGCCTCCTTTACGCCAAGAAGCAAAGATAAGCTGAAGGCAGACCCAGGTGCTAGAAGGAATTTCTTTGCACACTCCGGCATGGAAAACAACATAGTCTGTGTCAGAAGAAGGGAAGATGGGGCGTTAGTCTTTAAATACAGAGAGGACTTTTACGATGTGCTTAACCAGTTCATCTACGAGGATGAGCGATGAAGAAGTTGGTTTTTGAATTGGAATTTATAACGCCTGCTTTTATAGGTAATGCTTACCAGCGGGCGGAATTAAGACCTGCCAGCTTTGTGGGGTTGTTAAGGTGGTGGTGGAGGGCTTTAAAGGGCGAAGAGGATATAAAAAGGCTCTACGAGGAAGAATGCAAGCTCTTTGGTGGGCATCTTGATGATGGTGCAATAGCCGGATGTGTGTCTTTGAAACTGCAAATGCTCAGCAATAAGGTGGTAGAAAATAGTTTTAGAGAACACTACAAACTTGAGTGGTTTTATAACCAAACGCAGGGGCTTGTGGGCAAGCATGCGGGCGTGGGCTATCTTTTGTATTCCGTGAGCCTACAGAGGAAAGAAAATCCATCAAAGCCACCTAAGGAAGAAAGGTCCTTTATAAAAGCCGGCTCACGCTTTAGGCTTGTGCTTTTGGGAAAAGAAGAGTGTCTAAAACCAGTGGTGGCAAGCCTGTGGGCGTTGGTCTTTCTCGGTGGTGTGGGCACAAGGGCAAGGCGTGGGGGTGGAGACCTTTCCTGCGTGGCGGTTGAGCCTCAGATAGACTGGCTTAGCTTTGAGCCAAAGGGTGAGCTATCTGAGTGGCTTTCGGAGAACCTCAGGCGTGCTGTGGAGCTTGTGGGTGGTGGCAAAGACTTTTGCAGTGCCTATTCCAACCTTTCCTTTTGCAAACTCTTGGTAAGCAAAGAATCTTTCAACTCTTGGATGGAGGCTCTCAATCAAATAGGCAAGGAAATGATGGACTTCAGAAGGGTTCACAAAAGCAGGGTCTTTGAGATGGGTGCTTTTGGCTTGCCCATACAACATAGAAATAGAATAATCATCAAACCCATGTACAGACAAAAGAAGCAAGGAGAGCGGGATTTAGAAAGAAGAGCTTCTCCGCTTATCGTAAAGGTAATTAGGATAGATGGAAAATATCACTGGATAGTCTTAAGGCTCAACGGCGAACTTTTGCCTAAAGATGCTATGTTGGTAAAGGCAAAAAGTGAGAAAGACAACTCAGGACAAAAAAGGTTGTCGGTCTTAGAAAGATGGGAAGGTAAGTTAACTTATAGGATATTGGAAGAATTTTCCAAAAGTCTAAGGGATAAAAACTTAGCCTCTGTCTTTGAGATTGGCAAGTTCATTAACTCTGACAGGAGTTCTCCTTTATGAAGAGCCGGCTAAGTAGACTTATGGAGGACTGCGAGAGTGCTCTAAAGGCTTTGGAGGAGGGTGTGGCTGTGGCAAAGAGCGACTTAGAGATAGAGGGTGCTATAAAGAGGTTTGAGTTAACCTACGAGCTTGCTTGGAGGCTCATAAAAGAGCTTTTGGAAATTTTGGGTGTGGTGTGCAGAAATCCACGGCTTTGCTTTAAGTTAGCCTACGAAAACTGTCTCATACAAGAGCAAGAGGTGTGGCTAAGGATGATAGAAAATAGAAATAGGCTCGTCCATGTCTATAGCTACTGGGACTCAAGGCAGATATTTGAGAATGTCAGAAAGAACTACTTGGGGGAGTTTATAAAACTTAAAGAAAGGGTGGAAGGGTTAATCAAGGAGGTAGGTCTATGAAGCTTTGTATCTTTACCTTTTCGCCTGTGCAGAGCTTTATATCGCAGTCAAGGAAGCTCTCAGACCTTTTCAATGCCAGTTTTATACTCTCTTACCTCACAGAAAGGCTCATAGAAGAGATAGGCAAAAGCTCAAGCGTAGTCTATCCTTCATATAAAAAGGAGCTAAAGAATACGGACCTTGCGGGATATCCTAATAGGTTGGTAATCTTGACCGATGACGGTGAGGGGCTTTGTGAGCGTATGAAGAGCATTTTTGAAAATACGTGGGAAGAAATATGCTCTTGTGTGTTTAGCACTCTTGGGATTTCTGGAAGAGGTTTATTGCAGTTTCAAAAGCATGTCTCTGGATACTTTCAAAGCTTTTGCCATTGCATGGAATTCATAAACAAGGAAAAGTGGCTTACCACTATGGGATTGGAAGAAGTTGCAGAGGCAGAAGATTACGGCTACACTTACGACCTACTTGAGAGATACTTAGGAGCTCTGAAAAGCTTTAGGGGCTATGAGGGCAAGATAGACTATGATACATATGCTGGAAAATATCCAGATGGTTGCACCCTGTGTGGTGAGCGTCCTGCTTTGGCTTTGGACTGGGAAAGTCTAAGGAGAAGGAAAAAACATATGCTAAGCAGGTCCGAAAGGCTTTGCGGTGTGTGTCTTACCAAAAGGTTTGCTGTGGAATACTTTGAAAGCGTAGGAAGACTCAAAAGGAAAAGTTTTCCGTCTACCAAGGACTTGGCTTTTATACATTTAAAAGAAAGGCTAATAAGAGATAAGCAAAGTGGAATAAACCTTGAATACATAAGGGCTATAGAGCATGTGGTAAGCCTTATAATGGACAAACAAGACCTTTCTATAGAAAACATAAACGCAGACTGGCTTGACCCTCAGGAAGTGCGTAGTCTTATGCAAGAAGCAGAGCAGGAGGAAAAGAAACAATACGAGGAACTACTTGTAGAGCTTGAAAGACTCTATGACAAACAGGGTGGAGGCTACAATAGACCAAAGAATGCCTACTTTGGCATACTTATGATGGATGGAGACAATATGGGTGCATGGCTTGGACTATCGCCACAGTTGAGAGGAGAAAAACTAAGTGAGGACTTTCATCGCACTTTCTCAGAAAAGCTCTCTGACTATGCAAAGCATGTATATGAAAAAGCTCAAACAGAAAAGCCATTTGTGGAGCTTGTTTACGCAGGTGGGGACGATGTGCTGGCTGTAGGGTTTCCCACTAGGCTCTTGGATTTTGCAAAGCAGATAAAAGAAGCGTTTTCCCAATTTTTGAGTTCAGAGAGGGCTACCGCAAGCGCAGGACTTGTGGTAGGACACAGCTCTGAAAACCTAAGCTTTCTTTTGGAAGAGGTAAGAAGGGCAGAAAAACAGGCAAAGAACAAGGGAAGAGACCGCATATGCATAAGCGTAGTGCCAAGAAACTCCCAACCGGTGCGTATAGTCCTAAGGTGGAAAGACCTGGCGCTTTTTGAAGAGATAGTATCCTACTTTAGAAATGAGCTAATCTCTCAAGGCTTGCCTTACGCTCTACAGCAAGAGCTGTGGGTTTTCAAAGGAGACCAAAAGCCACAACATACAGACCTTATAAAGGCTCTTCTAAGGCGGGCTTTGATGAGGAAGAGTAAACTAGAGGACCGTATAGACTCCTTGATAGAAGCGCTACAGCAAAGTGGATTTTTAGAAGATATTAGCTCTTTGGAAGCCCTCTTTTATGTAGCACGTTTTGTTTCAAGGTTGGAGGAAAAGAATGAAGCTGTATGTGTTTGAGCCTTACGATGTGCTGAGCTTTGGCGGTCTAAAGCACTTTGGAGCAGGACAGACACATATAAGCAGGAGCAGTTTTCCACCACCCATCATGAGATTTTTCCACCTTTTTGAGAAGGTTTACGGTGTGTTTATAAAGCAACAAGACCAGCTCTACCTGCCAGCACCAGCAGACCTACTAAAAGAGAGAAAGAAGGAAGACAGCACAAGTGTCCGGGCGTTGAAGCTAAAAGGAGAAATTCCCTTTCTGAGTGGCACAGACAAAGCCTACGAATCGGTGGGTGATGCCTTTATAAGCTATGAGGATTTCACAAAAAATTATGTAAAGAGGAGAGAGTGTTTGTGTGTGTATCCTCTTGAGGAGTTCATACAAAAGGAGTTCAGAGTGGGTATAGGCTTAGACAAAGAAAGGCACATTGCAAAGGAGTCTCTTCTTTACTCTCAGGAATTTTTAAGACTAAAGAATTCACACCTTACGGTGCTTGCGGAAGGAATGCAACAGAACATAAAGGGCAATATAGTACCGATAGGTGGTGAAAGAAAGGTAGCTTTTCTGAAAGAAGAGCCCGTAAGGCTTTTTGAAGAGTCTGTAAGGATAGAAAGAGGAAAGTTATACAAGTTCTACTGCCTTTCCCATCTCTACGTGGATGGTGGGCTAAAGCGAGGCAAAGTGTTGAAAATAAGCGGTATGAATTTTAGTCTTGTATGGCTTTTCAACAAGGGTGTGGAGTATGTCTCTGGCTTTGCCAAACCCTTTTTGCAGATGTTAAAGCCTGGCAGTGTGCTTGTGCTGGAGGCTTTAGCTTCAGGTGGTTTTGGTTGTCAAGTATGCCAAGTAGAAAGCACTCCACCAGAGTGGAGATATGAAAGCTTTTTAGAAAGAGGATGGAATAGCGGAATACTTTGGGAGGTGTAAGCATGAAACAAAAAACCTACTTTCTTACCGTCCTAACGCCCTTGCATGTGGGTGCAGGGCAGGGGCTGTCGCATGTGGACCTGCCTATAGTAAGAGAGGTGCATACAGGCTTTCCCTTTGTGCCCGGTAGTAGCGTAAAAGGGTGCGTAAGGGAATACTTCCTCAAGAAGATTTGGAAAAAGCACTTTGCAGAAACAAATGTGAGCCTGTCGGACCTTGATGAAGAGGTAAGCGTGGGAGGGAAAATAGGTCAACAACTCTCAAAGGAAGAGGAGTTTAAAAAGGACCTAGAATTTCTGCGTAAGGTTTTTGGCACAGCTGGTGAACTGAAAGAGGGCAATGCCGGAAAGGTTATCTTTACAGACGCAAGGCTTTTGCTTTTTCCCGTCAGAAGCGTAAGCCATATATTCCTACTTGCCACATGTCCCTATGCCCTTGAAAGGTATGCAAGAGACACCGGCAAAAACCTAAAGGTGGAAAAGGTAGAAGACGGGCAAGCCTTGTGCTACTCAGAAAAGGTAAAAATACAGGACAAGGTAATGCTGGAAGAGTTTGTCTTTGAAGCAAAACCCATGAGCCAGGAGCTAAAGACCTTCATAGACACACTGAAGGTCAATCACAAAGACAGGATAGTATGTGTGAGCGATACGGTCTTTGCAGAGCTTGTGCAAAACTACACAGAGGTGCAAACCCATGTAAAGATAGACCCAGACAAGGGCACAGTCAAAGAGGGCGCTCTTTGGACCTCTGAGTATCTACCTGCAGAGAGCGTGCTATATGTGAACCTCTTTATGGAAGAAAACCTTGAGTTTTCACTTCCATCTGAGCTTTGGCTCGGTGGAGATATGACCACCGGAAAAGGATTGGTAAAAGTGGAGGGCTAAAGCCATGAAGAGCAGGCTTCAGCAAGTGGCACATCTAGCGTATAAGTGCGTTTTAGAGGTCAAGGGCAAGGGCTTTGAAGGAAGGTATTCCTCTCATGCCAGAAAACTGCCCTCTATGATAGTGCACAATGGATTACTTACTACTTGTGCCTTTATAAGGGCTAAGCAAAGGAACAAGCAAAAAGACGAAGAGTGGAAAGAAATAGAGAAGCATCTGAAAACATACCTGAAGGAAATGGAAGGCAAAGAGGTGGAAAACCTTGTGGAGTTTTTCTCAAGCCTTGACTTTGCCCAGTATAGGCTCTACACCCAAAAAATCCTTTACTTTGCCCAATGGCTCAAAAGAATAGCAGAAGGGGAGTTAAAGTATGAGCAAGGAGAAGATTAAAAGTTTTTCAGACCTGCCACCAAGTGGCATGTATGAGGTCGTGCATAATCTTTTAAATAAGGCTTCAAGTGTAAACCTTGGCTTGCTTTTCTATAAGCTTTTTGCTTTTAAATTTGCTAGGCGTGATCTAGAAAAGGGCTTGGAATCAAAGGAAGTTTCGGACAAGCTTAATGAACTGCTACAAGGTATGAAAGATAGGAAATACCCAGTAAGCCCACCCTCTGTGCCTTGTGATAGGAGCTTCCAGATGAAGACCGCCTATAGGCTCGCCGTAGGCATGGGCTATCCATCTCTTTTGGAAAATGGCTTTCTCTTTCATCACACCTACGGCATACCCTATATATCCGGAGAAACCCTAAAGGGACTTGCACGCTTTGTGCTTCTTCTTTCCATACATGAGGCTATAAAGGATGAACCAGATAATGAGCTCGGACTTTCTGCACTAGAGGAATTTCTCGTAAGCGAAGAGGAAAGCTTTAAAAAACACAGCCTATATGAGAAGCTTGAAAAGATAAAAGTGCCTGTAGTTTTTTCTCCTAACAGCGTTGAGATAGAAAGCGCTCATGTGCTTTTTAGAAGGCTCTTTGGCGCAAAGGACAAAAAGGGTCAAGTGGTCTTCCACGATGCCTATCCAAAGGACTTTAAGATAGAGGACTTGGAGCTGGACATTATGAACCCTCATTATTCAAGCTACTATAGAGATAAGGGCAAAAGGCCACCAGCCGACTGGGAGAACCCAAACCCTGTCAAATTCCTCACATTAAGAGAGGGCGTGGTCTTTCGTTTTTGCTTGGACTATGAGCCTCTTGGGGAAGAAGAGCCAGAACTACTTGAATACGCAGAGCTTTTGCTAAGAGTAGGACTGGAGAACTTTGGCGTAGGTGGTAAAAAGCGCAAGGGCTATGGATGGTTTGCAAACCTCTGACAAGGGTTCTAATATAGTCCAGTGTTCTCAATGGCTGTGTTGTATATCAGTCCCTCGGTGGAGTTTCAGCCTCCTCTTCCACAAGATTCCTCAGAAACTCTAAATCAAGAACCTTTTGATAAACTCTCTCCTTGCTCCAGTTCCAGATATCTCCAGAGTCAAAGTGCCCGAAGGCTACACCCAATAAATAAGCTATTGCCACTGGACAGGAGAAGAAAAAGTGCACTCTCTCATAGGCTTTTTTCCCCTTTACAGATTGTATTGCAGAAGCACATTCCTTGGCTATAAGTTTGAAGTCCCATGGGTCTAGATTACCTCTAGCGGATTTACTTGTCAATACCAGTATGTCTGCAGCTATACCCTGATTTTTTAGGAAGCTCTCCACATCCGCCACTAGGTGATGATGAGCCAAGAAAAGAACCACCGCAAGCTCCGGACCACCCTCCTTTAAATCAAAATTTATGAACCTGTATTCCTCCACATGCTCTTTTACCTCCCTTGTATTTTGTAGCTCTATTGGAAAGTATCTTCTTTCACTGTTATTGTGATGGTAAATTACGGAGGGTCTTGTGTGCCCGTATAAGATGCCTAGGGCAAAGGCAAGGCTTATAGGGCCGTTTATCACCACATGGGCCCTGAGCCGTCTCCCAAGAGTATAGTCTAATCCCTTGACTAGCCTTGAAAATTTGCGTGCGGTCTCTTGCCACAGAGCACCCTCTAGGCGACCCGTCTGTATTACTAAGCTAGAAGGGTCTATACGATGAATGTGCCTAAGATTTTGAAGGTTCTCCATTCTTTCAAAGAATTCTTCAACCCTTATTGGGTCCTTTGAAACCGCAATAGGTATATCTACAAAAGAAGCATCCAGCCACTGTGCAAGGTCTTCAAGCCTTTGAAGATGAAAAGGCATAGCCAACACTTTACCAACCTTCTGACATACCTGAGATTTTTTATCTAGGGCGTCCACCTTTACAAGCCTTCCATCCTTCCTAACCGCACCGCTCCAACATAGGTCTGGTGGTAACCTTTTCACAAGAAAAGACAGAGTCAAAGATAAGCCAAAGCTATTACCTACAAAGGCACTATCAAAGACCACACCAAGAGAGCCAGAGATGACACCCTTATGCCGTAGGTATTCTACCAGGGGCGTTATGTGCCTTTTGTGATCCTTTAAGTTGCAAAATACCTCTGAAGTATCCCTTATGGCAATACCCCTTATCATTTTTCCATGCTCTACTGATACCCCAGGGAACTCAAACTCCACCGCATCCTTCTCCAGTAGGGCTTTGGCAGTTGTTCTCCTCACTCCAAGTGCCTTGGCAAGCACATGCTCTTCAAAGGGCACAGAGCGAAGATGCTTTATAAGAGCAAACTGCACCGCAGGTGAGAGATATTCCCATTGCTTTACGAGAGATACAAGTTCTTCCTCCAGAAACCCTCTCTGCAAAAGGTTTATAAGGTCCTCTTCTTCAAAAAGGCTAAAGCTCCACAATTCTTAATTCCTCCTCAAGGTTTATACCAGAGAAGTCCCCCACAAGGTCCAGCTTAACGCTCTCTAGCTCTCCCTCAAAAACAACCACACTTCCTACAAGCACTTTCAACCTCTTGCCTACATACTCCACAGGTAGATACAGTCGGAGAAGATTCTCCCTAAGGACCGCAAAGAAATTGGATCCTTTGAAGTATTTATTCTCTGCCGCAAGGGCATAGGTGCGGTAAGAGGAAAGGTCTTTTTGTATCTGTTCATTTATATGGACTATTTGTGCAATTTCTTCTGCCAGGTCTGCCTGTGCCAGCAGAGAATGCATGGTCCACTTAGCCCATCTTTTGGAGTTAAGGCTAATGAACCTTTTGGTAGCCCATCGTAGGTCTTTGGTTTTGGTTATGTAGTCCTTGACCTTCTGTATTTGGTCTTGTGAAACTCTGCCTATGACTTGGCTGTAGTTTTCTATTAGCTCTTGTCTAAGATAGTCCCAAACAGGCACCACTCCCAGTCTAAGTCCTCTGCTTTTGATCTCATAGACAGGTGAGCTGTGAGGTAGGAGTTGCAAGTATGAAGTAAGTGGCACCGTTAGATACAAGCCTTCAGACACCTCTTCTAGGACCATAAACCTTTCCAAGGGCAGGCTCCAGAGTTCTCTTATTTGCCCTGGCGCAGGAGGCTTTCTATGAGGAACTTCCAAAAGCTGGTCTGTGCCTTCTTTTAGGCTTTTCTCGTATATTTCTAGCAAGTCAAGTTCCAGGCTCATGGCCCTTCTCCTTATTATTACTTATAAAACCTCTTTTCTCACAAACTTCTGACAAAAACCTTTCTACCAACACCCGAACCTCTTCGGCGGATGCTCCATTCAACACCTCTTTCAGCTTACCCTTTCTAAGCCTCTCCCATCTCTTATATAGGTTATCCTTAGATATTCCACTCACCTGTACTTCCAGGTGATAAAAGTGCTTTAAGAAATAGTAGCAAAGCACCGGCACATCCTCTTCTCTAAGCTTTTTGAGCAAAGCCTCAAAGAGCGTGTTTCCCTCTGCCTCCATGAAGGCGTCTCTGGTATCCCTCAGAATGTCCTCGTAGGTTAACCGCCTTGTGTCCTCTTCTTCAAAGACCTGCTCCTGCAGGCTGTAAATCTGCACCTTTGTGCCGTTTATGGTATCTATCAGGAGGTTTCTTATAAGGGTTCTTAGGTATTGCAGGTTTACATACTCCAAACTATGCAGGTAGTCTTTTTGGTTTATAAACCTCAACCTTAGCTCGGAGATAATCTCTTCCTCGTAATCGTCTCCAAACTTTCTTTTGAGGGATAGCTCCATAGAGGGGCTAACAAGGGATTGGACTACCTTCCTTATGTAGTTTTCCTCCTTTTTACCACCAGATATAAAGCCAAAAAGAAGCCTCTTGTAGTCTTTCATGAAAAGCGCTCCCTTCTGAGGCTGTCAAGAAACTCAAGGTCTCTACAGGAGCCACAAAAGTCAAACTCAAACTCTTTAAACCTATACTCGGGCACCACATATGCAAGCACTTCGCCTCGGTTTCTGTCCCTCAGGACAAAGCAGTTTATCTCAAGGTTTCTGCAGGCGGGCTTGTCCCCCCTGTTGCAGAGTTCTAAATTTACCATGCGTTTTGAATAGGGCTTTGTGGTCAGAAAGACAACTGCATAGAAATCCTCTTCCTTCCTGCATATAAAGGGTCTTTTGAACCTACCACGATATGTGCCAAGGTCTGTCCTCAGATACCTTTCAAGCTCTGGCAGTATTTTGTAAGAAAAAACACCCAGAAACCTCTCTCCAGAGGCTATAAGCCCCTTCTCTCCACCCACTTTTTTCTCAAAAAGCTCCTCAAAGCTTTTTAGCTTTTCCATGGGCTCTAAAATTATATTCTACTCTCCCTTGACCGCCACCATGTCAAAGATAACCACCTTTTTTACATTGTTCACATAACACATGCGTATGTCATTGTCAAGGGTAAAAGAGGACGCCACAACGCTGAAGGTTTTCGTTCCTGCGGTTATGTCTATGAGTATCTGTCTCTCTCGGTAGCTTTTGAGCAGTTCTTTTAATATGAGACTAAACCTTTTTTGTAGGTTGAGCATATCCTCGTATTCCACCGGTTGGGTAGTCTGAAATATCTCGTCGCTTAGCCCAGTTCTATCTTTGAGAAACTCCACAAAAGCATGGAATTGTCCTGCACTCTTTGGTGATGGGACAACGATTACTCTTTCAAGATTGGCTCCCTCTTTTATGCATTGTTTTATCAACACTTCTTGCTGGCTCCAATTGAGTCCAAGTTTTGGGTCTTCTCTGTGCACACTTAGTCCCATTATGAGAACTTTCACTTTTTTAAGCTCGCTCTCGTCGTAGGTCTCCACCTCGTATTTTATGTCCGCTATCTTCTGTGCCACACGCCATACAAAGAAGATAAGCAAGAGCAACATCGCAAGGGACAGAGAGAGTAAAATCCATGGTGCCCATTCCCCTGGCAGTTTCTCATAGCACAAGTCTTTAACACTATCAGGAAACCATCCGAAGAAAAGGGATGCAAGAATGGCTATTAATATGCCATATACTGTGTTTAGCTCTCCGAAGAAGTGTCTTACACTTAGGTAAAAGCGTGCACTCTTCACAATACCCAAATTATACTGTCTGGATGTCAGATTTCTGACAAAGGGGCAGTTGTATTTATTCTACGAAAAACTAAGGAAGGAGGTAAGACATGAGAAAGGTAGCTTTTGCCGGACTTTCTGCCCTTATGGTGTTTGCCTTCTCCTGCGGTGGAGGAGGCAGTGGTGGAGGTGGAGACATAGGATTTCCAATTGGAGGTGGTAGCGGTGGCACGGGAGGTGGCGGAGGACAGGGCATAAGGATAAACTCCTTTACTGTGAGTCCAACTAACATAGGTGTAGGCACAAGCTTTACAGCGGACTGGAACATTACAACCTCTAACTACTGTTGGTTAGCCATGTATGCATACTCACAGCCTACTTTACCTAGTGGAGATGCTAAGTTTGATTATTTGGTCGCGGAGGCTGGTTGTCCCTTGACCTTACCCACTGTGACTGGTGGCTTTGTATGCACTCTTAGAAGGGACGGCAACAATCTCTTGGCGGACTGTTCCCTTAGGACCGGACAGGTGCCTCAAACAGAAACCCTTTCTGTTCGTGGACCTGCCTACTTTATACTTGAAGCCTGCACACTTGTTGCCACAGGCACCGGTATAGACACAGTCTGCGACCGCAGGTCTGTGGCAGTCACCCTACCACAATAACCCCCTCTGGGTCCCGGCTGGGACCCTCTGACTCCTATCATTGAAAAGTTTCTCAACAGTCAAATAATAATTCCAATGCACTGCATAAAACTCAAAAGGAGCAAAATAAGGGTCTACGGAAAGGCTGGGAAGCTACTTCCAAAGGGCATGGCGGAGGAACATACCGCCTTCCTGCATAACCTTCTTACCAACGACATAAGGGGCATGGAAGAAAACACGCTAACCTACAACCTTTGGCTAAAGCAGAACGGCTTTCCCGTAGGAGAGTTTTTTGTCTATAAACTCCCTGATGGCTACCTGTTGGACACATCCTTAGAAGCCCAGAAGGTGGTGGAAGAGTTTAACCGCCTTAAACTTTCTATGAGGGTCTACTTTGAGGTGCTAAGCATGGAGCATGTGTTTGTCTTTGGGGAGGGTGTGCAGGACTTTGTCTCTTCTCTTGGAGCAGAGCTAAAGGAAAGAGAGGTAAGGGCTGTTGATGGAATGCTCGTTGCTTACAATTCCATAAGGCTCAGACAAGTGGGTTATGACCTTATGGGAGACCTCTCAAAGATTGAACTGCCAGGAGAAGAGATTTCTGAAGAAGTCTTTGAACACCTACGCATAGAAAAACTTGTGCCGGCGCTAGGCAAGGAGTTAAGAGAAGGCTTTTCTCCCCTTGAATCGTGTCTTTTAAAGGACGCCATAAGTCTTACAAAGGGCTGTTATGTAGGACAGGAAGCCATAGCGAGGGTTTATTACAGGGGAAGGCTTCCAAGGGTTTTGGCTCTCTTTGAAGGGGAGGGTCTCAGCGAAGGTGAAAAGATAAGGCACGAGGACAAGGACATAGGTGTGATAACCTCTGTGAGCCCCCTAAAGCCTCTCGCTCTGGGCTATGTGCTGAGGGCAAAGGCGGAAGGTCAAAGGGTCTTTGAAACAGAGAGGGGCAATAGGGTAGAATTGTTAAAGCTTTGCGATGAGACTCTCTGAGGAAGAGAAAGGGTGTTTGAAAAAAGCCTTAGAGGACTTTGAGGGAGAGGTATACCTCTTTGGCTCAAGGCTAAGGGATGACCTGCAGGGTGGCGATATAGACCTTTTGCTCGTGCCTTCAAAGCCAGAAAACCCGGTGGAGCTTGCCCTAAAGGTGCAAGTGAGGTTCCTCTTAGAATGCGACCAAGAGATAGATGTGCTGGTTTACAGAGACACGGAGTTTTATAGAGAGGTTTTAAAGAATGCAAAAAGAATTTCTCTTGAAGAGCTTTGAGGACCTTCTCAAAAGCAAAAGGCTTTTAGAGACTTCTCTTGGAAAGTATATGCCATACGATGCCACAAGGGATTATGAGCCAGAAGAGCTTGAAAAATACGACGCCCTTAGCTTCCGCTTTGAAAAGTTTGTGGAAACCGCTTTGAGCTTTTTTACAAGCCTTGAGCTCCATCTCTTTGGAGAAAAGTCAGACACCTTGAGGGGTAGACTGCTAAGACTACAGAGGGCAGGCTATGTGCAGGATGTGGAGCTTTGGCTCTCTGCAAAGCTATTAAGGAACAAAATAGCCCATGCCTATACCCCTGAGGAGCTTGCCCATATTCTTGAAAGCCTTGTGGCTATTTCAAAAAGGCTCTTTCAAGAAATAGAACTTCTCAAACACAAGATCAAAGCGTCTGTATAGCCCACTTTAGCGTATCCAACACGTGGTCCATCTCTTCTAGGCTTATCACCAAAGGCATCATCAACACCATCACATCCCCCAAAGGTCTCAAAAATACCCCTCTTTCTCTGCACTTATAAGCCACTTTAAAGCCTGTTCTCTCCCCATAAGGAAACCTTTCACCAGTTTTTTTATCTTTTACCAACTCTATACCTGCCATAAAGCCAAGCTGACGCACATCTCCCACATGCTTTAGCTCCCAAAACTCTTCAAGCCTCTTTCTGAGATGTTCTATCTTTGGCTGGAGCTTTTCAAGGGTTCTCTCTTCCTCAAAGACCTCTAAGTTTGCCAGAGCTACCGCACAGGCAAGGTTGTTGCCCGTGTAGGTGTGCCCATGATAAAAGTGCTTTAGCTCTCCAAATTCGCCAAGGAAGGCATTAAAAATTTCATCTGTGGTGAGGGTCGCCGCCAAGGGCAGATATCCACCGGTGATACCTTTGCCAAGGCACATAAAGTCCGGACTTACTTCCTCCTGCTCGCAGTAAAACATAGTGCCAGTTCTTCCAAAGCCTGTTGCCACCTCATCCACTATCATAAGCACATTGTATTTCTTCGTAAGCTCTCTCACGCCTCTTAGAAAGCCCTTCGGGAAAGGCAACATGCCCGCTGCGCCCTGTATGCCTGCCTCAAGGCTTACTGCCACCACATCGTCCCTCTCTCTAAGAATCTTTTCCAACATACTCAAAAGTTCTTCCCTGCACTCATCGCAAAGCCTTCCATACTTTTCTTTGCAGAAAGGGTAAGGCGAGGGCAGTTTTATGCTTTCAAAAAGCAAGTCCCTGTATGTGCCATGAAAGAGGTCTATGCCTCCAACACTTACCGCTCCAAGCGTGTCGCCATGATAGGCTTCCTCAAGGGTGATGAAAACCTTCCTTTTTTCCCCCTTGTTTCTCCAATACTGGTATGCAAGTTTTATGGCGATTTCTACCGCCTCCGCTCCGTCCTCTGAGTAGAAGACCTTCGTAAGACCTTTTGGAGCTATATCTACAAGCCTTTTTGCCAACAGGATGGCAGGCACGTTGGAGCTTCCCAAGGTGGTGGTGTGAGCTACCTTTTCCAGTTGCTCTACAAGGGCTTTGTTTAGCTTTGGGTGGTTGTGTCCGTGCACATTGCACCACAGGGAAGATATGGCATCTATGAACTTCCTTCCCTTTACATCGTAGAGGTATACGCCCTCGCCCCTTTCAAAGATGAGATTTTCCTCTTGGCGGTAGACCTTCATCTGCGTAAAGGGATGCCAAAAGTATTCCTTATCCCAGCGGTCCAAAAGCTCGTGGTTTATCATGACAGCCTCCACACCAAAACCACCTCCCCCTTTATCTCTCCTCTACTTTCCAACAGCCCTAGCACCTCTTCAAGCCTGCCCCTTAGGTATTCTTCGTGGAGCTTGGTAAGCTCTCGGGCTACGCATATCTGCAGGTTTGGACCGTAGACCTTGTGCATGGTCTGTAGACTTTTTACAAGCCTGTTGGGGGACTCAAAGGCTATGAGGGTTGTGTCTGCGTAAGCCTTTAGCTCCTCAAGGAAATTCTCAAGACCCTTCCTTGGTAAAAAGCCCACAAAGGTAAATCTATCGGTGGGAAGACCTGAGCCCACAAGGGCAGTAAGCACCGCACTGGGTCCGGGGATTACTTCCACTGGAATGCCCCTTTCTACGCATGCCCTTATAAGCCTGTAGCCGGGGTCTGAGATAGAGGGCATGCCTGCATCGCTCACCAGAGCCACATCCTCCTTTTCAAGGAGCTTTAGCACCTTGGGCACTTGCACGCTTTCTTTAGGCTCGTAGTAGGATATAAGCTTTTTGTCCTTTATGTTGTAGTGGTTTAGCAGTATCATGGTCCTGCGTGTATCCTCGCAGGCTATAAAGTTTACCCTTTGAAGCACCTCCAAAGCTCTAAGGGTTATGTCTTGGAGATTTCCTATGGGCGTAGCCACCACATAGAGCTTTCCCATACTACTTCACCAGAAGAAGGGGTATGTTTACATGATGCAGGACAAAGCTGGTGACACTTCCGAGGAAGAGCTCCCTTATTCTACCCTTTGAATAGGCACCCATCACCAAAAGGTCCACACCAGCCTCTTGGCAGTAGCTTATGAGCCTCTCTTCTGGTATGCCGTCTACCACCCTTAGCTCCACGCCCTCCGGCTCTTGCGGCGGGTCCTCCCCCACATAGAGGGCAGAAAGCTCCGACTTGTATACCTTTGAAAGCTCCTTTGCCACCACCAGAGCCTTCTTTGAAACCTCACCACCATCGTAGGCAAGGCATACCCTTTTTATCTCCCTTTTCTCCTCTGGAACAAGCATGACCGGTGCCTTGCTCCTTCTTGAAACCACCTCTGCGGTGGAGCTAAGAAGAAAGCCCCTCAAAGGACGCCTTCCGCTTCTGCCTATGACCAAAAGGTCTTCTGGGTCTGCCTGCTGCACCAGCTCTTGGTAGGGTATGCCCACCGTTTGAAAGGAAGAAACCTTTATGCCCTTTTGCCTGCCTTCGCTAAGGAATTCCTCTATGAGGGCATTGGCTTGCTCTTCAAAGAAGTCTTTCACTTTCTGGGATATGCCCAGATAGTAGGTAAAGCCCAGCACGCCGGCGAGGTCTTCCAGAAAGCTCTCTTCAATAAGCCTGCTGTCTATTATGTGAACGCCTACCACGGGAATTGATAGCTTTTCCCCAAGCTCAAAGGCATAGTCCTTGGCACTCCAGCCGGCTTTTGAGCCGTCAATGCCCACCACGAGCCTCTTAAATGTCAAGGTTTCTCACCTCTCTTGCGTAGGCTTCTATAAACTCCCTGCGGGGTTCTACCTCTTCGCCCATGAGGATGGAGAATATCCTGTCCGCCTCCGCAGCGTCCTCAATGGTGACCTTAAGAAGCCTTCTGGTGGCTGGGTTCATGGTGGTCTCCCAGAGCTGTTCTGGGTTCATCTCCCCAAGACCTTTATACCTCTGTATCTCAAAGGATTCTTTTACAAGCTCCATGACCCTCCAATAGAAATCCTGAGGTGCATCCACTTCAAGGGTCCTCTTCTCATAGAAGACCTTTACAGGAAACTTTACCCTTGAGCCTTCAAGAAGGGACCTATAAGAGAGGGAGGACAGAAAGTCCACATCCACCATTACCTTCCTGCCTGTAAGTTTGTCCTTGAAGACAATCTCATGAGCGCCCTCAAGCTCGTTGTAACGCGTGTCTATGACCATGTCTGGGAGCCTCTCTTCCAGAAGCCTTATCTTCTCTCCAAGAAGGGAGGAGTCTCTTAGGGTTTCCTCTGTTATGCCTGCAGTCAGAAGGGCTTTCAGGATGTCCTCACCCTTTAGCCTTGCCATTGCCTTGTAGCCCTCTTGGATATCCCTTATCTCCCTAAGGGCTTGAAGGATTTTTTCTCCTCTGTATTCTGCGCCTGTGCTGTCTATGAGAAGGAGATCTTCTTGGACGGTGCTCAAAAGCAGGTTCTCAAGCTCCCTGTCGTCCTTAACATACTGAACTTTTTTGCCCTTCTTTACCCTGTAGAGGGGTGGCTGGGCTATGTAGAGGTGTCCCTCCTCTATCAGTTTGGGCATGTATCGGTAGAAGAAGGTGAGTAAAAGGGTCCTTATGTGGGAGCCGTCCACATCTGCGTCCGTCATGAGGATTATCCTGTGGTATCTGAGCTTTGAAAGGTCTATGTCTTCTCCTATGCCACAGCCAAGGGAGCTAACTATGGTCTTTACCTCTTCGTTGGAAAAGACCTTGTCAATCCTTGCCTTCTCCACGTTGAGTATCTTTCCCCTAAGGGGCAATATGGCTTGGATCCTCCTGTCCCTTCCCTGTTTGGCTGAACCTCCGGCGGACTCGCCCTCAACGATGAATATCTCACACTTGCTTGGGTCCTTTTCTGAGCAGTCCGCCAGCTTTCCGGGAAGGCTTGAGTCCTCAAGGGGGGACTTGCGACGAACCAGGTCCTTTGCCTTCTTGGCTGCCTCCCTTGCAAGCGCAGCCTCCACCGCCTTTTCTACGATGAGCCTGAAGATGTCCCGGTTTTTGTCAAAGTATTCAGAGAGGTGCTCATAGGTGATGGATTCTACTATGTTTTTCACATTCTGGTTGCCCAGCTTGGTCTTTGTCTGTCCTTCAAACTGGGGCTCGGGCACCTTGCAGGATATGACCGCCACAAGCCCTTCTCTTAGGTCTTCGCCAGTAATGGTCTCTTTTAGATCCTTCTGGAGCTTTATGTTGGGAAGGACCTTCATAACCGCCTTGGTAAGACCTGACCTAAAGCCCGTCAGGTGCGTTCCACCCTCAAGGGTCTTTATGTTGTTGACAAAGGTCTCCACAGACTCTCGGTAGTCCTTGGTGTAGGCAAAGGCTATGTCCACATAGACATTGTCCCTCTCGCCCCTTATTCTCAAAACCTCCTCAAACAAGAGCTCTTTACCCGCCGAGAGAAACCTCACAAGGTCCTCTATACCCTTTTCAAACCTAAAGGTGAAGTCCTTTCCGCTCCTTTCGTCTATAAGCCTAAAAGTGCAGTCGGGGTTTAGGTATGCCAGCTCCCTTATGCGTCTTTCTACGATGTCAAACTTTATCCTTGTGGTTTCAAAAATATCTGGGTCTGGCTTGAAGACCACCTTTGTGCCACGCTTTGTAGTGTTTCCCACCACTTTAACATCGTATAATGGCTCGCCCCTACGGTATTCCTGCTTGTATATCTTGCCATCCCTGTAGACCTCCACCATGAGCCACTCAGAAAGGGCGTTTACCACCGATGCACCCACACCATGAAGACCGCCAGAGTATTTGTATGCCTTTTTGTCAAACTTTCCCCCAGCCCCCAGCATGGTAAAGACCATCTGCACCGCTGGGATGCCCGTCTCGGGATGTATGCCTACTGGTATGCCTCTACCGTTGTCCTCCACGCTCACAGAACCATCCGCATGTATTATGAGGGTTATATGACTGGCATAGCCAGCCATATGCTCATCCACTGCGTTGTCAAGGATTTCCCATATGAGATGGTGAAGACCCCTCTCTCCTATGTCTCCTATATACATGGATGGTCTCAGACGCACATGCTGAAGACCACTGACCGCCCTTATGTCCGTTTCTTGGTAGTCTGTTTGATGGAGTTTTTCTTCTCTCTCGCTCATGTTTGTAAAGCACCCCCAGCGGGATTCGAACCCGCGATCTCCGCCTTGAAAGGGCGGTGTCCTAGACCGGGCTAGACGATGGGGGCTAAATCCTTATAAATTATAGCATACATGCACATTCCTGTCAAGTGGTAGAGCCCTCTTCATCAAGGTAGAAAACATCGTCAGATATGGGCTCGTTCCACCTTTTAAAGCCTGGAAGCGCCTCAATCCTATACCATGCGGACCTATACCATACACCTTGGGGCTGTTTCTTTACTGGAGCAACCTCTGCCGCTTTTGTTTCTGCGTGGTAGTCCCAGGTGATATAGGCGTTAAAGTCCTGAACTATGTCTGTGATGGCTACGCCAAACTCTGTGGTTAAGGATATTTGAAAGTCTCTCCAGCGAAAGACAGAGGAGTCCCTGAGGGTAAGCCCAAAATAGCCCACGCCTCCGTCTTCTCTAAGGGTTGCTATGCCTCTGCCTATGAAGGCTCTAAAGGCGGGCAAGGTTTCTGGTGGGTCTGAGACAAACACATCGTAGTGTCCCAGTATCTCCTTTGGGAAAGGATTTCTTAGGTCCCACACCCTTGCCTCTGCGTTGTCTATGCCAAGCTCCTTGAATATCCTGTTATCAAAGTCTATGAGCCTCTTGTCTATGTCTATAACCAGCACACTGCGCGCCTTCCTTGAAAGGGCTACCGCCAGACCGGTGAGGTCGTCCTCCGCACCAAGAACAAGGATATCCTTGTTTCTGAGGTCTCCCTTTGAGTCCATAAAGAGCACCCTTGCCACAGTGGTCTCGGGCGTGACAGAGCCCTGGTCGTAGTCCCTGATGGCTTTTGGTCTGTCTTTTGTAACTTGAAGAAACTCTCTGTAAAACTCTATGTCCGCATAGAAGGGTATGCCCCTGCCCTCACAGGCTTGGCACACATAGTCCACATAGGGCTCTATGCCCAGCTCTCTAACCAAGTCAAAGCCCTTTTGCGTGAGCCTTATGTTCTCCTCATCGTCTATAAAGGCTATGCCCCTCTCTACCAAGGTCTTGACTATGCCCGAAGCAGCAGGCACAGGAAGGTCTGACATATCCACTATTTCCCAAAAGTCCCCGCTTTTGAGCAGTGCGGACAACACGCGCTCTATGTTTTTCTTGTATACTCTGACTCCACCTACCTCTCTAGCCCTACTGGCAAGTTCCACAAGAAGGCTCAATATACTACCTCCAGCTAAGAATTAAAGCTGTATAATTATAGCACAATCAGGAGGATAATATGAAAGTGCAAAGGCTCTTTAGAGAAGTGCCCGAGGATGTGTCAAGGCTTGAGCCCTTTTCTGACTGGCAGGAGCTTTCTCCGGCTTTTGAAAGCCATCCACTTGGAGAGTGCACTCTTGTAGTGGCAAGCATAAAAGACGAGGACTTTGACCAACTTTTGGGTATCTTTCAAAGCAGAGAGGAAGCCATGGGTGCCTTTCTTAGCCTTGCCATGGAGCATGGCTGGGAAGAGGTGCCAGAAACCTACTGTATATACCATGCCCAGGAGATAGATGGAAAGCTCATAGCTGGTCTGAGGTTCGGCGGGCAGGTAAGCCTATACGAGCAGACCACGGTGGAGCAGATGGTTCAGACCATGGCAAGGGTTCACAGGGTTGTGGTCTACTCCTCTGATATGATAACCTACATAAAGGACATATACCCTGAGATAGACCATAAGGCTTATGTGATAGCAAGGGAAATATCCAAAAGGCTTGGCAAAGCTCCAGAGCTTGAAGAGCTTGCAAAGATATACGGCATGCGGGCGGAAAGCCTTGAGGAAAAGCTCAGCCTAATAGAGAGGCTACTGGAGAATCCCGTAAGAACACCCTATGGAGAGGTGGACCTGCCACCATATAGCTATCCTCTTGAAGGGTGTGAGTAGAGAGTGGTTATAAGGGTGCTTGTGTCCGCCTTTCTTTCCTTTAGCTACCACATTGCCCTCTGTATCGTAGTCAAGGTATATGCCCTTTGCCACCTCCTCTGTATGCTCTACCCTGAGGTCCTCCGCTTCCCTGAGGTATAAGGCATCCGCCGTGGGGTCATAGGCGACTTTCATGAGAGAAACCTCCCAAGCATTTCCATAACCTGCGACCTTTTGTTTCTGTAGCTTGCCCTGTTGCAGACCAGCATGGCGGTGGAGGTGCTTATCTCCTCTATTACCACCAAGTTGTTTTCTCTTAGTGTTTTCCCAGTCTGCACAAGGTCTACGATAAAATCAGAGAGCCCAATAAGGGGTGCAAGCTCCACAGAACCGCTCAAGGGTATAACCTTACACTTTACGCCCTTTTCTGAGAAAAACTCCTGCGTTATGCGTGGATACTTGGTGGCAACCTTCAGGTATGAGCTTTTAAAATACTTTTCTCTGCTCTCCTCCTTCCCAGCCACCACTATCCTACAAAAGCCTATCTGGAGGTCAAGAAGCACATACAGGTCTGGTCTCTTCTCAAGCAAAACATCCCTGCCCACTACTCCAAGGTCCGCCACGCCGTTTTCTACATAGACTGGCACATCTGAGGGCTTTACAAGAAGAAACTCGTATTGCCCAACCCTTACGCTGAGCCTTCTCCCTTCCTCAAAGGCTTTCTCTATTATGCCCTTTTTCAAAAAAAGCTCAAGGCTCTCCTCAAAGAGCCTGCCCTTGGGTAGAGCAACTCTTAGCATGCCTTTAGTATAGCATCAAAAAGCTCTTAGGGTTATGTCTCCTACGCTAAAGGATTTTTCTCCTTCTTGGGTTAGCAAAATCAGACTGCCGTCCTCGGATAACCCTTGCAGTATGCCCACCACAGGCTCTGGTGTGTATAGGACAACCTCGCTGTCTTTGAAAAGAAGCCTGTCCTCTATATCCTGCTTGAAGTAAGCAAAGCCCTCCCTTTGAAGTAATTGTATACCCATCTCCAGATGTCCCAAAAGCTCAAGGAGGAAAGGAACTTTGTCAAAACTCCTTCCAGAGAGCATCTTCAAAGAAACTGCCTCAAGACCCTCTGGAAAGCCCTCCTGATTGAGGTTTACCCCTACCCCAACCACTAGCATGTTTTTGAGCCTCTCGGTTAGCACACCACACACCTTTTTCCCACCCACATACACATCGTTAACCCACTTTATGGCGGGCATAAAGCCAAGATCCCTAAGGTATATAGCAACTGCATGAGCGACCACCAAAGGAATGGTTCTCTCATCCCTTATACCCGCAGGTAGAGAAAAGCTAAAATACAGCCCTCCCTCTGAAGAGTGCCAAACCCTTCCAAGCCTTCCACGTCCGGAGCTTTGCCTGTTTGCCACCACCACTGTGCCAAGGGGTAGTTTCCTCTCCTTTACAAAGTCCTGTGTGGAAGAGACCTCCTCAAGCCAGAGCAGGCTTTTAAGCATCCTGGCTTTAGCCTTCTGAAGTGGCTCCTGCCCTCTCCTTTGCCTTCCAGCGGAGATACTCCTCTATAAAGGGGTCTATCTCTCCGTCCATTACCGCCGACACATTGCCCATTTCAAGACCAGTTCTTAGGTCTTTTACAAGCTGGTAGGGTTGGAACACATAGGACCTTATCTGATAGCCCCAGCCTATATCTGTCTTTTCACCCTCAAGGGACTTCTTTTTCTCTTCTAACTTTTGAAGTTCGAGTTGGTAGAGCTTTGCCTTGAGAAGCTCAAGGGCTTTGAGGCGGTTTTGGAGCTGAGACCTTTCTTGTTGGCAGGATACCACTATTCCCGTTGGCTTGTGTCTGAGCCTTACCGCTGTGTCTGTTTTGTTCACATACTGACCGCCCGCACCACTTGCCCTAAAGGTCTCCATTTCAATATCCTCTTCCCTTATCTCTATGTTTATGGTCTCATCTATCTGTGGAGCCACGCTCACACTGGCAAAGGAGGTGTGCCTTCTGGCGTTGGCATCAAAGGGGGAGATTCTTACAAGCCGATGAACGCCATGCTCACCCTTGAGATATCCATAGGCGTAGGGACCTTTTATAAGAAGGGTTGCGCTCTTTATGCCCGCCACATCGTCGGGGTTTATGTCCACCACCTCCACCTCGTAGCCATGCCTTTCTGCCCAACGCCTATACATCCTAAGAAGCATGCTTGCCCAGTCGCAGGCCTCTGTGCCACCGGCACCTGCCTGAACGGTCAGGTATGCGTTCTTTGCGTCCATCTCCTCCGAAAGAAAAGCCTTTATCTCAAGGTCTCTTATGGGTTTTTCTATCCTTTGAAGCTCCTCCAAAAGCATCTGCACCGTGTCCAGGTCTTCTTCTGGAGTTATCCGTAGTATTTCCTCCACATCCTCCAGCGTCTTTTGTATACTCTGTAGCTCTTTTAGGTTCTCCTCAAGCCATCGCCTTCTTTGGGTTATGCTCTTTGCCCTCTCCGCATCCTCCCAAAAGTCCGCAAGGGACATGCTCTTGTCTATGCTTTCTAGCTCTTCCTTGAGAGCCTGAGGGTTCATAGTGCTCCTAATATCCTCAAACTTGGTCTTTAAGTCCTCTAGTTTTTCTTTTACTTCTGCCAGCATAGGGATTTAATATAATTCAATTGAAAATCCTGTGGAGGTGTAAAATGCGGAGGATAAACGTGGCAATAGCAGGGCTTGGAAGGGTTGGAAGCCAGTTCCTTGAAGCTCTACTTAAAGCAGGCTCAGAGACGGTCAGGGTTATTGCGGTTGCGGAGCCAAAGGAAGACCAGAACCAGTGGCCTATCTCATCTGGAGCTTAATAACGGAGGGCAAGAAAGAATACCCAAGATGATAAGGGAGATGAAGCCAGAGGATATTGAACATGTGTTAGCTATAAGTGAAGAGTGCTTTAACTCCGACGCATGGAGCAGGAAAGCCTTTGAGAGGGAGTTTGAACTAAAACATTCCCACAGGTTCGTCCTTGAGGAGGCGGGAGAGATAATAGGTTATGCGGTTGTGTGGAGTGTGTATGAAGATGCCACTTTGATGTCCATAGCCATAAGGAAAGATATGTGGGGACAGGGATATGGCAGGAGGCTCATGGAGTTTCTTATAGACTACTTTAGGGGCAAAGCCCAGAGGCTTCTTCTGGATGTGAGAAGGTCCAACATAAGGGCAATACGGCTCTATCAGTCCCTGGGCTTTAAAATAGTGGCAGAGAGAAAGGGCTACTATTCAGACGGCGAGAACGCCTTCCAGATGGTGCTTGAGCTGGAGGAAGAGAATGCAGATAAAGGGCAGACCTTTAAAACCTCTTATAACTGAGGAGACAATAAAAGAAAGGATTGTGGAACTTGCAAAGGAGATACAAAAGCACTTTGGCGAGCCATTCCTTGTGGTAAGCCTTCTCAAGGGTGCCTTTGTCTTTACCGCCGACCTCATAAGGGCTCTTGACATACCGGTGCAGGTGGACTTTATGTGGGTATCCAGCTACGGCTCATCGCAAGAAAGCACAGGACACATAAAGGTTATAAAGGACCTTGACAGGGACATAGAGGGACTAAGGCTCTTGCTGGTGGATGACATACTGGACACGGGCTACACATTGGCAGAGGTCTACAGACTTCTGACCCTCAAGGGTGCAAGGGAGATAAGAACATGCGTCCTTTTGGATAAGAAGGAAAGACGGAAGGTAGACTTTCATGCGGACTTTGTAGGCTTTGAGGTGCCAAACCTTTTTCTTGTGGGCTATGGGCTTGATTGGGATGAAGAGGGCAGAAACTTGCGGAGCATCTATGCGGTAGAGTAGCTAATATTATCTAACTCTATACCCACCGCACCCGCAAGGAGCATCTCCTCTGTAGCCCTCTCTGAGTCGCCGGGCTTTGCATCCACACCCTTTATGCCATCCAGTAGCAGAAAAGCCTGATAGCCAAGGTTTATAGCGCCAAGCACTGTATTTTTGACGCAGTAATCGGTGGCAACACCACCCACAAAAACCCTTTTGATGCCTCTTTCTTTCAGCAGGCTGTCTAGCACTGTGCCTTGAAAGCCCGAATAGGCATCAAAGTCTGGGCTTGTGCCCTTGGAGATGATAAAGCGGTTATCGTGGGGTATAAATAGCTCCTCGTGAAACCTTGCACCTTCTGTGCCTTGCACGCAGTGAGGTGGCCAAAGCCCTCCTTGATCCTTGAAGGATATATGGTTTGGTGGATGCCAGTCTCTGGTAAAGAAGACAGAAAGCCCACCTTTGAAGAAAAGTTCTATGTATTGGTTTAACCTCGGCACTATGCGGTCTCCTTCGGGCACTGGAAGCGCCCCGCCGGGCATAAAGTCCTTTTGCATATCTACCACTATAAGTGCATCCCTTGGGGTAAGCCTTACCCTCATAGCAGAACCTCCACTGGTATCTCATCCTTTATTTTAATCTCCTCAAGGCTCACAAAGCACCGGTAGGCTCTTACCTCAAGACCAAGCTGGGTATACCTCAAAAGGTCCTCTGAAAATTCCGGGTCCACCTCCCAGTTGGGAGAGAAAGCCTCTGCATCTTCCCTTTGCACCACAAAAACCACCAAGGGCCTGTAGCCTTCTCTTGATAGCTCAATCAGCCTTTCTATGTGTTCTTTGCCTCTCTTTGTGGGTGCATCAGGAAAGAGGGCAACAGAGCCTTTTACAAGGTTTACGGACTTTACCTCTACGGGCCTTCCATCCAAAAGGAGGTCAAAGCGTTTGTCTCCAAACCTTGGTTCAAAGATAACCTCCGCTTCCACATACTCTGCGTAGAGCCTTGGAGTTATATGGGAGTCTATGCAGACAAGAAAGTCCCCTCGCCTTGCAAGAACTATCTCATGGGAATGTTTACCAGATTCTCTAGTGGCTATGTAGACCTCACCGCCAGGGTATAAGAGCTCAAAGAGCCTGCCCGTGTTTCGTATGTATGCGGTTTGGACCTTGCCCTCAAAGGATACAAGGCCCACAAACCTGTTGAGCCTCTGGAGGAACTTGGCCTTTTTTAGCTTTGGAAACTTCATTTTTAGAAAGGCCCCACCGGGCGGTGGGGCAAAACAATTAGGGGAGGGAGGGGGAGGGAGTTTCTAACTTCCCCTAACTTTTTTATCCTTACAGGAAGTATTATATGCAAAAATTTCTCTTTGTCAAGGGGCTCCATCCTCCAGGGAACGCAGACGCATAACACCCATACCCATGGTGCTTTTCCTACCAACGCCAGAAAACTCTCCAAACTTCAAAAGAGCGTGAACTAACCTAGAAAGCTCCATGCTTTTGACACCAAAGACCACATTACCCACAAAGCCCCTAAGCCTTCCAAAGGAAAGCTCCACCGTCTCAACCCTTATCTTGTGCCCCAGTATGTAGACCTCTGCGTAGACACCATGCAAAAGCTCTTCTTCTTTTAGAGGAAACTCGTAAAAACAGGACCACTTCCGATAGAGGCTTCTAAAGAGAACCTCTGGGTCTGGCAAAGGATAGTCCCACCTGCCTCTTCTAAAAACAGTAGGCTTTAGAAAGTCCACCGAGTAGGCGGGCAAGGGCTCAAGAGCCAACAGCTCCTCGTAAGACATAGACTCCTCTTCCTTTATGCCACCAGGGACAAGGGGCGTAAGCTCCACATCCCTAAGGGCGTATGCCCCCTTAGACAGATAGTATTGCCCCACAAGGGGAGGAAAAAGCTCATCCCTAAGAAGAGATAACCCAAGTTTCATTCCATTCTCCGAAAGGCGGTAGTCTCTTATGCTAAAGGGCTTTTCCTTCTCCTTGTGGAGGCTCTCAGAGACCTCTGGCGGAAACAAAGAGAAAACAAAAGCATGCACAAGGTCGCCCGTAGGGGTCTGACTACCCCTTGCCCTAAAATAGATTGACAGCTTCATAGGCATGGCATAAAATAATAAGCCAACTAAAGCATAGGGGCTGTCGCCTTGCCCCTTGACATCTTGGCAGTTGAATAGGGTGGTGGGTTTATCCTCTATTCTCTAGCATCTTTATGCTTTGATGCTTTGATGCTTTGATGCGGAGTGCTTGAAAGCCATGTTTAATAAGCTCTTGGGTTTTATAAAACCATGCTCAACTTTGCACCATTGGCAGTTTTTGGCAAAAAATATCCTTTTGAGAGGAGTGGGGTGTTAAGGAAATGCTTGAGATGTCTTAATGTTCTTTGTATGGGGTTTTAGGGTTTTAAGCCCACTATGAGGGATGGAGACATATCCTTTGTCCTCGACTTCGTTGAGCCAATACTCGTTTTAAGCCCACTATGAGGGATGGAGACCGTATGAGCGGAACTCGGGCACATATATGCATGTTAGTTTTAAGCCCACTATGAGGGATGGAGACATAACTAACCGCAAAACCATCTACTGCGGAAGGAAGGGTTTTAAGCCCACTATGAGGGATGGAGACATCATAGCATATCCTCCTGCCCGATTAGATTTACCCTGTTTTAAGCCCACTATGAGGGATGGAGACGCTCAACTGTAAACAGCCTTCTCAGAGATATTGAGGTTTTAAACCCACTGTGAGGGATATTCAACCCTCCCACCACCTTTTGTCAGAACCCCAGCCCCCTTTTCGTTATATAATCTTTGGAGATGGGGGAGCTGATGAAGGAGAGGCTTTTGGTGGCGTTGGGAGGGTTGTTTCACGATGTGGGGAAGTTGGCTGAGAGGGCTGGGTATAGGTTTGAGGGACGGGAGGACTTGGGGTATGCTCATGCGGGGCTGTCCTATGGGTTTATAGAGGAGGTTTTCAAGGGCAGGCTAAGGGAGGAGGACTACGAGGTTATAATTGCCGGTGCCTTTCATCACAAGCCTGCAGAGGAATACGGGAAGCTCTTTCAAGAGGCGGACAGGGGCTCAAGCAAGGAAAGGAGCGAGAAGACGGAGGAGCAAGAAAGGAGAGAGTTAAAAAGGCTCAGACCTGTTTTTCTTGGCATAAGGCTTGAGGGCTTTCAGCAAAACGACAGGGACTACTACATAGACCTAAATCCCTTGGAGCTTGACAAAGATACCCTCTTTCCCAAGGAGGGTGAGCCAGCGGAGGGCAGGGAGCAATACAAAGATTTATACGAAAAGCTGAAGAAGGATGTCAAAAGCATAGACCTCTCTGACCCGCACAGGGCTTTCCTGAGGGCTTATCATACCTTTTATCGCTACTGCTGGTGTGTGCCAGCCTCTACCTACGACAGGGACCAAGGCACAAGGCACTATCCGGACATATCCCTCTTTGACCACTCAAGGTCTGTCTCTGCCATAGCCTGTGCCCTTACGACCCAATACAACAAAAGGCACAAGGATAAAAGGTTTGTCATCGTGGATGGGGACATAAGCGGTATTCAGGAGTTTCTCTTCTCCCTTGCCAATGTAAAGGGCGTAGCCAAGAGGCTGAGGGGTAGGAGCTTTTTCCTTAGCATGCTACCTCATCTGGTGGCAAGGGCTATGCTTTGGGAGTTTGAATATCCTCTTTGCAACCTGCTTTATGCGGGCGGTGGCAAGTTTTTGCTTCTGCTGGGCTACGAAGAGGGCATAGAGGAGCGTCTTAAAGACTTTGCAAAGAGGGTAGAGCGGTCTCTTATCAAAGCCTTTGGTGGAAAGCTGGGCTTTGTGCTGTCTTGGGTTCACACGGACATGGAGGGTCTTACGGGCAAGGGCTTTAGGGAGGTGATGAAGGGGCTCCACGAGAGGGTGAGCGTGCAAAAAAGCAGAAAGTTTAGCCTTACCATGGGAGAGTTTGAAAGCCTCGTGGAGGGCAAAAAGGGAGAAGCCCTCTGTCCCTCTTGCCGGTGGGAAATGATAGACGAAAGTCAGGAAGTATGCAGGTGGTGTGAGGCTTTCTACGATCTTGGAAATGCCCTTTTGAAGGCAAAGTATGTAGCCTTTGACTACGGGACTTACAAACAAAAAAACCACCATGCTGGCTTTTACCTTGAGGATATAGGCGGTGTCTACCTCTTTGAGGAAAAGCCCAAAAGCCTTGGGGACTTCAAGGAGGTTTACTTTATAAACCGCACGGACTTCTTGGAGCATGGAGTGGACGGCTTTATCTTCTTTGCCAACTATGCACCCAGGGCGGTGGACGGCACCACTGCGGATTTTGAGACCTTGGCGGAGAGGGCTCAGGGGGACAAGAAAATAGCCTTTGTGCGTGGAGATGTGGACTTTCTTGGGCTTATATTCCAGTCGCTGGAGGAGTATTCCATATCAAGGATTGCCACTTTGAGCAGAAGCCTTGACCTGTTTTTCTCGGGCTATATGAACACCTTCCTTGAGGGATCGGACATATACACGCTGTATGCGGGCGGGGATGACTTTTTCCTTGTGGGTCCTTGGGACCAGATGGTGCAAAGGGTCAAGGATTTAAAGGAAGACTTTGACCACTATACAGCCTACAACCCAGCCCTCAACTTCTCTGTGGGCTTTCATATAGACAGACCAGACCTGCCAGTTAGGTTCGCCGGAGAATACGCAGAAAGGGAGGAAAAGAGGGTAAAGGAGGAGAAAACTCAGAGCCTACAGAAAGACTCCGAAGACTTACCACACTTTTCCCTTCTTGGGGAGCTCCTTACCCAGGAGGGGCTCTCTGAGAGCCTAAGGAAGGCAGGGGATGTGATAGGACTTATGGAGAGGAAAAAGGTGGGCAGGTCTGCCCTCTACAGGTTCTACATGCTCATGAGATACTACAGGGAGCAAGAGGAAAGCACAGGCAAGAAGTGGTGGAGGTTCTACCCTCTGTTTTACTACCAGCTTTACAGAAACGTAAACAAGGACAGTCAAGATGCCCTTCTTGAAGCCTTCATAAATAGGGAAAAGGACTACACCTTGAGAGGAAACGCCCTCTTCTTGGCAAAATACCTTATAATGAAGACCAGAAACCTGTCAGAAAGGAGCTAGGAGGAGAGTTATATAAAGGTATGGAGGTGAAAGAATGAATTATAGAAGCCATCAGAGAAGGAATACACAGTCTCCTCAGGATAGCGTGGTTGATAAGTTTTTAAATAGGTTGACTCAGCTCGGCAACAACCTTTCAAAGTTGGAGGATGAGGTCATATTTCATCCGAGCGAGGGTTATGCCAAGGGAATAGTAGAAGAGCTTAAATTGAGTAATGTCCAGCTAAGGAAGTTTTATATGGAGATAAGGAATGTATATGAAAGATATCTGGATTACGAACTAAACTTCAGTGGGAAAAGTGAAGATGAAAAAAAGAAAAAGGAAGAGGAGCTAAAGTATCATCTTTATAGGCTTTATGCAGTAACACACTATCAAGTAAATAGGGGTGTAATAAAAGAGAAAAACGGTGAAAAATTTCTAAAGTTAATGGATAACATCGTTGACAGTCTAGTGAATAATTTCAATAAAGAAAATTTACGCAAGGCTTCTGACTTTTTCATGGCGATGGTTGCCTATTCTAAAAGGGAGTCATAGGAGGTTTGCCATGTTTGGCTTTATAGGCTCTCTCGTGCTTGAATACCACCTTAAGGTGCTGACGGGTCTTCGTATAGGTGGCTCAAAGGAAAACTTTGACATAGGCGGTTTGGACAACCCGGTGATAAAGGTCTACGTGAGCATACCCAACTTCTACGAGGATGGAACGGAGCTTCCAAAGGGTGTTCCCTACATACCCGGCTCTTCTCTTAAGGGCAAGATAAGGAGCCTTCTTGAGTGGTCCCTTGGACGGGTGGAGAGGATGATTGAAAGGAACCGGGAGGATGTGGGCAAGGCGGGGGCTCCCTGCGACTGCGGAAAATGTGAGGTATGCATACTTTTTGGCACGGGCAATGCGGATACCCTTAAGAGCCTCAAACTGGAGGAGCAACCAGGACCTCCAAGGCTCATCTTCAGCGACGCTTATCCCACGAAGGAAACCTTGGAAAAAATCCAGAGGGAGCTGGGTGAGGGCATTTTCACAGAGATAAAGACAGAAAACCAGATAAACCGCATCAACTCAAAGGCAAACCCTCGTAAGGTGGAAAGGGTGCCAGCGGGTGCGGTCTTCAGAGGCAGGGTCGTGTTCAACATCTATAAGCAAGAGGACAAGGAAAAACTCGGTGTGCTACTGCAGGGTATGAGGATGCTGGAGGACAGCTTCTTGGGTGGATATGGTTCAAGGGGCTCTGGCAGGGTAGAGTTTGAAAACCTGAGGGCTTCCTTCAAAAACAAGGAGGTATACCTTGGCAAGGCACCGGAGAAGAGCTTAGAGTTCAAGGGTCTCAAGGAGATAAGCCTTGAAAGTCTAATATCGCTATGTTCTTGATGCTATCCTTTAAACCGCAAGGTTTTTTAAGCTCCCTGCCAACCGCACATACCTTTTTTGGAGCCTTCTGCTGGGGCGTCCTGCTCTTTTATGGAGAGGAAAGGCTGAGAAGCTTTCTTGATGCCTACCGCACAGAGCCTCCCCTTTTGTTCTCCTCATCCATCTACAGGCTAAAGGGTCAGCTCCTTTTTCCAAAGCCTGCCTGCATGGGTCTAAGGTGGCAAAACCTCTCGGGAAACTCCATACAAGCCTATAGAAGACACAAAAGGCTCAAGTCTGTGGAGTTCGTTTCTGAGGAGGTTTTGAGGTCCTTTTTGGAAGGCAAGGGGGCAGAGCCAAGCCCAGAGGCGGTAAAGGTATACGAAAAGGCTCTTGTGCCACACGCCAGCATAAACAGGCTCACAAGCACCACCGCAGGGGGCGAGCTCTTCTTTGAGAGGCTCTACAGTCTTTCTGAGTTCTGTCTGTTGGTGCAGGTCAGGGATTGGCACTTTGAAGAGGAGCCTCAGAGACTGCTCCCTGCCATCTACAGCCTTCTTCCCCTTGGGGGCAACAAGTCCACCGGCAGGGGGCTTTTTGAGGTAAAGATGGAGAAGACACCTCAGTGGCTTTTGGATCATAAGGAAGGTGAGGGCTACTTCTACAGCCTTTCGGACTTTTTCTTTGACGAGGGGCTTGAGCTGGATATGAGCTACTACCATGTGGATATAAGAAGACCTGCGGTGGAGAACTACTTTGCGAGGGCAGACCTTCTGTGGAAGGGTCCCATGCTTTTCATAAGGGCTGGTGCGGTCATGAAGACAAGGGAAAAGAAGACAAGCTACGGCAAGCTAAAGGGCTTTTCAAAAACCTATCACTACGGCTACGCCCTTCCCCTATACCTAAAAGGGAACGAGCCATGTTAGAGAGAATAGACTTTGAGTTGGAAGTGCTAAGCCCAGTGCACATAGGAAGCGCTGAAAAGATTACCCACTGGGAGTATGTGATAGAGGGCAACTGCCTAAAGGTCTACCCCTACGAGCATATTGTTCGCTCCCTCCTTGAGAAAAACCCAGCCATGCTTTCTAGCCTTCGTGCCCTCATGCAGGAGCCAAACTTTAGCCTGCAAAGGCTCTTCTCTCAGGGTCTAAGGCTTGACGGACCCGCCTACGAGCTGGAGCTAAGGGGAAGACTGCAGACAAGGGAGGTGGAGCTCTTTATAAAGTCCCTTGGAAGACCCTACATACCGGGCAGTGAGCTAAAGGGAGCCCTCAGGACTGCCTTTATTGGGGGTCTCCTACTAAGAGACGAGGGGCTCAGAAAAAGGGTGGAAGAGGAGTTAAGGAGGGCGGATGCCAGGTGGCTTGACAGATATGCCTCAAAGGGTGGGGGCTTTGAAGAGCTCTTTCTATACCCAGAGGACAAAAAGGACGCCAAGTATGACCTATTTAAAGCCTTATCCTTTGCAGACCTCTTTTTTGAGTTTGAAGGTCTGTGCCTTGAAGTGCCTTCGCTGATGGGTTCTAACAGACCACTACACGCCTGCGAGGCAATAAAGGAAGGCACAAAAATAAGGGGAAGCATGACGCTGGATATGAGAGCCATAGAAAGCTCAAGGACCCTTGAGGGGCTAAGATACAAAAAGTTGGAGCTAAGCTGGGAGGAGTTAAGGAGGCTCTCTGAGGACTTCTACAGCCTTGTGATAGAGCTTGAGATGGAGTTTTTCCAAAACAAGCCTGAGATAAAAAGGCATCTGCAAAGGGTAAAGGAGAGGGCAAAGGAGGGCATACTGCTAAGGATTGGAAAGCATCAAGGATACCTTAGCACCACGGTTATGGCGGTTTTCAAAAGACATAACCCCCAGCTCTTTGAAAGGGTCTTTGAGCTTTCTGTTCAAACCGTTAGAAGAGAAAAGCCCAAAACCAAAAGGCTAAGCTCAAAGGGCTCAACCTTTGGCTGGGTGCTTCTTGTAAAATAGTATGGATGAAGCTCTTGGTGGTCAAGTTTGGTGGAACCTCTGTAGGAAGTCTTGAGAGGATAGAAAACTCCGCAAAAAGGGTGGTTGAAAAGTTAAGAGAAGGCTACAGGGTGCTGGTGGTCTCCTCTGCCATGGCTGGAGAAACGGACAGGCTTATAAACCTCGCCAAGCAGATAGACCCCATGCCCCCAGAGCGTGAGCTTGATATGCTCGTGTCTACAGGCGAACAGCAGGCTATAGCCCTCTTTGCCATGACCTTGCAGAAGCTTGGTGTGCCGGCAGTTAGCCTATGCGGATGGCAGGTGCCGGTTATCACCGACAAGGTGCATACAAAGGCAAGAATACAAAAGATAGGCATCCAAAGGCTTAAAAATCTCCTCCAGGAGGGCTACACGCCGGTGGTTGCGGGCTTTCAAGGGGTCACGGAGGACTGGGAGATAACCACCCTTGGCAGAGGAGGTTCAGACCTCTCGGCGGTAGCCCTTGCCTACGCCCTTGGTGCGGACTGTGAGATATACACGGATGTGGAAGGTGTCTTTACCGCAGACCCAAGGATAGTGCCCAATGCCAAGAAGATACCCATTATATCCTACGAGGAGATGCTTGAGATGGCGTCCCTTGGGGCAAAGGTGATGCAAGCAAGGAGCATAGAATTTGCTATGAAGTATGGCGTAAGGATACATGTAAGAAGTTCCTTTAGCGACAATGAAGGAACATGGATAGTGCCGGAGGAGGAAGTGATGGAGAAAAGCGTAGTAAGAGCCATAACCCTTGATAGGAACGAATCAAGGATAACGGTGGTGCATGTGCCAGACAAACCTGGCATAGCCTACAGCATCTTTAAAGCCTTGGGTGATGCACACATTGTGGTGGATATGATTGTGCAGAATGTATCCCATCAGGGGCATACGGACATGTCCTTTACTGTGAACAAGGCGGATGCCCTAAAGGCGGAGGAAATAGTCAAGAAGGTTGCTCAAAGCATTGGTGCTCAGGAAGTGGTGCGAGATGACAGAATAGCAAAGGTCTCCGTGGTAGGCATAGGCATGAGAAGCTCCTACGGCACTGCTGCAAAGGTCTTTGAAGTGCTCTACAAAAACGGCATAAACATCATGGCTATCTCCACCTCTGAGATAAAGATATCTTGTCTTATAGAGGACAAATACGGAGAACTGGCGGTAAGGGAATTGCATCAGGCATTCATAGAAGAGGGTGAAGAAGTAAAGGTAGTCAATGAGCCCTGAAAGACTAAGGGAGGTCCTCCAAAGGTTTAAAAATCTAAGGATTTTGGTGGTGGGTGATGTTATACTGGACCGGTATGTCTTCGGCAAGGTGGAGAGAATATCACCGGAAGCACCTGTGCCCGTGGTGGAGGTCCAAAGGGAAGAGTTCAGGCTTGGGGGTGCGGGTAATGTGGCTAACAACTTGGCAAGCCTTGGCATAAAGACATACCTTTTGGGTGTGGTGGGGCAGGACTACGGCAGGCATATAATAAGAGGTCTCTTAAAAGAGTCTGGTATAGAGGACCTTCTTGTGGAAGACCCAAACAGACCTACCACGGAGAAAACCCGCATAGTAGCCCTCTCCCAACAACTCCTTAGGGTAGACAGCGAAAGCAGAGATCCCATTCACGGGCAGATACTTGAGAAGTTCCTCAACAGGTTGGAAGTCTCCGTAGACGGTGTTATAATCTCCGACTATGCAAAGGGTGTGGTGGTCAAGCAATTGATAGACAAGGTAAAACAGAAGGAGCTCTTCTTCTCCATTGACCCAAGACCTCAAAACAAAAACCTCTATATGGGTGCAAGCCTTATGACGCCCAACGAGAAGGAAGCCAGGAGCATGTTTGCTGGGGAAACCCTTCAGGAGCTTGGCTGGGGACTAAAAAGGGAACTAAGGCTGGATACCCTTGTGATAACCCTTGGTGCAAAGGGTATGGCTCTCTTTGACAAAGAGTATAAGGTCTTCCCAGCAAGAGCCAAACAAGTCTACGATGTATCTGGTGCAGGGGACACGGTGGTAGCAGTGCTGACCGCCTGTGCCCTTGCGGGTGTTGACTGGGAAGGTGCTTGCGAGCTTGCAAACCTCTGCGCCGGTATAGTGGTTGGCAAACTGGGCACAGCGGTGGTAAAGCCCGAGGAGATACTCCAGAGTCTTGAGGAAGGGTGCAGAGTTTGAAGATTTTGCGGTCAGATACCTTGAAGGCATAGGCTACAAGGTGGTTTATAGAAACTACCACTGCAGGGGTGGAGAGATAGACATTATAGCCCTTGAGGGCAACACGGTTGTTTTTGTAGAGGTTAAAGGGGGCATAACCCAACATCTGGGAGACCCAGCAGAGAGGTTGGGCAGGAAAAAGATGGAAAGGCTGCTCCGATGCATAGAACATTACCTACACAGGCATCCAGCAGAGGACTACAGGATTGATGTGCTGATAATAAGAGGAAGGGAGATAGAACATTTAAAGAGCCTTGACCTTTATTGAAGATAAGAGAAGGGGTTTTGCAAGCTCTGGGCTATCCTTTGGCAAACCCTTGGCAACCTCTTCTAGCTCAAACTCTACCATATTATATTATCAATGAGTATAAAGGATTTACCTTTGGTGTAGTAGCTCAAGGGCTTTTTAGAAGGGAAACAATGAAGTATGTTAGGCTATATTTAAAGCTATGGTAAAGACTGAAGGGCTTAAGGATTTTTATGAAAGGGATTTCTACAAAGTCATGTCCCTACAGCTATGAGGAGGTTTTGAAGGATATTGCTAAATTTTAGCCCGTGCCTTACGATAATAAAGAGGGAGGTGTAAATGTTTGGTGCTACCTTTGGTATAGTGGCTCAGGGGCTTGAACTTTTTAGAAAGTCTGCGGATATAAGGAACAGGAACATACTGAACGCTAACAACCCAGACTACGCCCAAGAGGACCCGGTGATAAAGAGCTTTGCACCGGTGGGCATAAGGCTGGAAGACATAATAAGAAGTCAGAATTTCTACTACATGTCTTTGAGAAATCAAAAGCTCTCTACAGTTTCTGCCCTTGATACCACCATAAAGGGAAACTCTCAAGTGGAGAACCTCTTTCAGGAGTTTACGCAGGGGCTCGGTGGCAGTGAATACATAAACCGCTTCTTTACCGCATACCAAAACCTAATGAAAGAGCCCACCAACGAAGGGGCAAGAAGTGAATTATTAAATTCCGCACAAGGTCTTATTTTTTACCTCAAGGATAGAAAAAAAGATATGGAAAGGTATCTCAACAGCACAGACTATGACATGAGGCAATACATAAACAAGATAAACACCCTAACAAAGAAGATAGCCAGTATAAACCAAGAAATACTCACGGGCTATGCCCAGACCTATGCACGGGGTAAGGATTACAAAAACCTGCTGGACGAAAGGGATAGCTACCTGAGGGAGCTTTCGGAGCTTATAAATATTCAGGTGCAAGAAGATGATATTGGAAGGGTAAGGGTAGAAACCAGTCAGGGCTTTGTGCTTGTAGAAGACCGATACAGCTGGGAGCTAAAGTATGATGCGGGCAACAGAAGGGTCTTGTGGAAGTCAAAGGATGGCTCAGAGGTGGACATAAGTAATCTTATAATCGGTGGAAGGCTCAGGGGGCTTTTGGAATTCCAGCAAGACCTTCAGGACTACATAAACCAGCTTGAGGGAACTGCCAAAAGGCTCATAAGCCAAGTAAAAGTGCCACTGAATGCACAAGCCACCACAAACTGGTTTTGGTTCAAAAATGTAAGCGACCCAAACGCACCCTTGGGCTTTTCTGGAAGCATTACCTTTAACTTTCCCGGTGGTCCTGTGGTTCTTAACTATTCATCTACAGATAGCCTAAACGATGTCGTAAACGCCATAAACGCAAACCTTGGCGGTAGCTTTTCCGCAAGCCTTATCCAGAACCCAGATGGCACTTACACAATGCGGATAACCGCCAACAACCCTTCATACACCATAGAAGACAGCAACAACCTTATCTACCGTTCTGAGCCTCTTTTTACTGGAACTGGTATAGGGGACATGGCTCTAAACCCAAACATAAACAATTATATACAGAACCTTGACTACGAAAAGGTGGATGAGTTTATGGATTTTTCAAGGGGCTGGTGGGAAGATGTAAAGGCTCTATACAATGGGCTCGTGGACAGTGTGGCTTCAAGGCAGAGGGACCTAAGGACAAGATATGACATAGAAAATGCCCTTTTGAATTCCTTGAACGCAAGGCTTCAGGAAATGCAGGGAGTTTCTGTGGATAACGAGTTTATTGAACTGATGAAACTTCAGAGGAGCTATGAAGCCCTTGCAAGAACCATAAATGCTATGGACGAGATGCTTCAGGCAACACTAAATATGGTGTGAGGTGAAAAGCCATGAAAGTGCCCGATAATTTGCTCTTTTCCCTATTTCAGGAGCAGGATGCCAGGATAAGGAAACAGCTTGCAGAAAAGTCTCTGGAGATTTCCACTGGTAGGAAGTATCAAAGTATATCCGACGACCCATCTGCTACATACAAGGTGCTTGAGCTCAAAAAGGATATATCCCAGCTTTCCCAATATTCAAAAAACAGGCTCTTTGCGGACACAACCCTTAGCTATGTGGACTTTAACCTTGGAAAGATAACAGACACCCTGAACCTTCTCTATGCCAAAACCATACAGGCAAAGAACCAAGTGCTTCAATCTGACCAACTTATGTCAATAGGAGAGCTTTTTTCCGCAAGCCTTAGGTCTCTTCTTGATAGGGTAAATGACCAGCTGGGAGGCAACTATATTTTTGGAGGTGCAAGCCTCACCCAAAAACCCTTTGACGAGAACACCCTTGACTATAAAGCTTCCACAGAGGGCTTTAAGGTATGGCTCTCGGACAATCTCAAAGTGGACGCCCTTCTAAATGGTGCGGAGACCTTTGGTCTTAATGTAGCCATATCAAGGGCTAGCTTCTCAAGCCCCGCCACCAACTTCAACACTTCAGGTGCTTTGAACATAAGCGTGGGAAATACTCTCATAAATGTAAACTACACCACAACCCAAACCCTCAATGACCTTGTAGAGGTTATAAACACCAACCATTCAAGCCTTCTTCAGGCAAAGGTGAGCCAAAACCCCGATGGCACATATTCCCTTATGCTTATGCCAGTGGACATAAGTAAGGATATTTCTGTCTCCGATACAAGTGGTGGAGACTTTGATGTGGGGACTGTGGACTTTTACTCTCCGAATGTGCTTCAGGCGGTAAAAAGGGTAGGAGAAAAGCTCTCCTCCGCCCTGTATCCTGATGATGCGGACCTCATGCTCTTGCAGAGAGCCTTTGACAGGGTTTCTTTCAGAAGGTCTCAAGTGGGTAGCGTGTTATCTCAAGTCAAAAATCTCCAGCCTTTGCAGGAAAATCTTAGTGATAACCTAAATAAACAGAAATCCGACCTTGAGGATGCGGACCTTTCTCAAAGCATAATGGACTACACCCGCTATAGGTTGGCTTACGAAGCCCTCATGCGCATAATTGCAGACCAGAGGGATATGAGTATACTTAGGTATCTAAGATAAACTTCCCTTGAGCCAAGCGTGCGTAGATCTCTCTCGCCATGTCCTGTAGCACGCCTTGAAGCTACTCCACTATCCTGCGTTTATTTTAACGCCATCCCTCATCTACTGCAACCTCTAAAAACCTTACATAAAAAACTTGACAAAACTCTACTAAAGTTTTATATTAGATGACATAAAGCTAAGCAAAGGAGGTGTCTTATGGCGGAGAAGATAATAGGCATAGACCTTGGAACGACCAACTCGGTGGTGGCTGTTATTATCGGTGATGAGCCTGTGGTTATTGCCAACCAAGAGGGTTCAAGGCTGACACCCTCTGTGGTCTCTTGGACAAAGGAAAAGGAGGTGCTTGTAGGAGAACCTGCAAAAAGACGCGCCATCCTTGACCCTGAAAACACGGTCTACGAGTCCAAGAGGTTCATAGGTAGAAAGTATGAAGAGGTGATTGAGGAAGCTAAGAGGGTCTCCTATAAGGTGGTGGCAGACGACAAGGGAGATGCCAGCTTTGAGATACCCAACATAGGTAGGAAGGTGCGTCCAGAGG
>JAXSPD010000002.1:0-55171 GCA_037926845.1 Candidatus Pampinifervens yunnanense
TTATGCTTTTACTTTCTCAACCATGCAAAGGAACCCCTTAAACTCTGGAGTTTGAGAGTTAGGGTCCCATACAAAGGGCGTTATCATGTTTGCAAGGGCACCCTTCACCACGCCCTCATTCCCCCAATGTATGGGAATACCTACCGTATAGACCTTTTTACCGTTTATCGTGAGAGGCTTTATCCTCTTAGTGGGAAGGACATAACCCTCCGCAGAACCTCTTGCGGTAACAACCCTTACCTTGTCACCCTCTTTTACACCCAACTCCTTTGCAAGCTCCTCTGGTATCTCAATAAACATGTTGGGCACAAGCACAGATGTGCCATAGATATGTTTTGTCCAATAGTGGAAGTGTTCAACTACCCTATAGGTGGTCGCCACATATGGAAATTCATCTGGTTTTCCAAGTAGGTCAAGGTCTGACTTGTATATCTTAACCACTGGGTTGTGAGGTGTCTTTGGATGCAAGATGTTCTCTACTGGAGACTCAAAGGGTTCGTAGTGTTCTGGGAAGGGTCCATCCACAAGAGGTGCACAGAAGAGCCTACCTCTTCCTTCTGGAAGCATTATGAAGGGTCCATAATCGGGTGTTAAGTCTGGCTTTATATCTGGCACGTCGTAGCCAACCCATTTACCTTCTGCCTCGTTCCACCAGATGTATTTCTTCTTTTCGCTCCAAGGCTTACCGCTTGGGTCTGCGGAAGCTCTGTTGTAGAGTATCCTCCTGTTGGCTGGCCAGCTGTAGCCGTAGCCCGGATAGACTCCCAAACCTGATGGGTCGGAGAGGTCTGTAGACTTCGCCCTGTTGCCCGATTGAGGGAAAACACCAGAGTAGAGCCACATGCCACAGGCTGTTGTCCCATCATCCCTTAGCACACCAAAACCGGGTAGCCTTTCACCCTTTTTAACCACCACATTACCCTTGTCATCTGTAAGGTCTGCAAGGGCGTAGCCGTTCATTTCTCTCAAGACCTCTTCAGCAGTTGGATAGTATGGGTTTTGGAAGTTCCATGTAAGGTTGAGTATGGGGTCTGGGAACTTACCCCCTTCTTTCTTGTAAAGCTCTCTAATTCTCATCCACAGCTGACCAGCTATCCATAGCTCGTCCTTTGCATCCCCTGGTGGGTCTACCGCTTTGTATTTCCACTTTATAACCCTTCCACTGTTGGTATAAGACCCCTCTTTCTCCGCAAACAGAGCGGATGGTAAGAGGAATACCTCTGTTTGAACCTTTGATGGGTCATCCACATACTTCCAGAAGTTCGCCATCTCCGTTTCAAAAACCTCTACCACAACCATCCACTTTAGCTTTCCAAGTCCTTCCGCTATCTTTTTGACGTTTGGATTACTTGCCAGTATATTCATACCTACGGACACAAAACCTTCCATCTTGCCCCTATACATCCTGTCTAGTATTTCATCCATGGATATTACCTTTTCAAGCTTTGGCAGATAGTGATATGCGAACTCGTTCTCTGGAGTTGCAGCGTTTCCGAACCATGCCTTAAGAAGACTTACATAGAACTTTCCATAGTTAGACCAGTAATTCATTGAAGTGTCCACAGCCTTTGGAGTGTTTGCTTCTATGTGGTCCCTAAGAGTCTGCTGATTTGCCATTGGTGGTTTTAGATATCCTGGTAGAAATCTTCCTTCTCCTGCTAGGTCGGTCATGCCCTGCACATTTGAATGACCTCTTAGAGCGTTTACACCACCGCCAGGAACCCCTATGTTTCCAAGAAGGAGCTGAAGTATAGCCATAGAACCTATGAGCTGTGTTCCTGTGGAGTGATGTGTCCATCCGAGAGCGTAGAGGTGTGTCATTGACTTGTCTGGTGCAGAGGTTTCCGCTATGAGCTTTGCCACCTCAAGGAACTTGTCCTTTGGGATGCCTGTAAGCTTTTCTACTACTTCTGGCGTATACCTTGAGTAGAACTCCTTCATAAGCTGAAAGACACATCTTGGATGCTGAAGGGTCATATCCTTCTTTACCATACCCTTCTCGTCAAGCTCGTATCCCCAGAGGGACTGGTCGTATTTTCTCTTTTCTGGGTCATAACCCGAGAATAGACCTGTCTGTGGGTCAAAGCTGTAGGTATCCTTTACGATATATGCAGCGTTTGTAAAGTGCTTTACATACTCTTCGTTGTATTTCTTGTTCTGAAGCACATAGTTTATAAGACCACCCATAAAGGCTATGTCAGACCCAGGTCTTATCTGCAGGAATATATCAGAGACAGCAGCGGTTCTGTTGAACCTTGGGTCTATGCAAATTATCTTGGCTCCCCTTTCCTGACGAGCTTTTATCGCCCATTTGAAGCCACAGGGATGGTTCTCCGCAGGATTTCCTCCCATAACCAGTATTAGGTCTGCGTTCTTTATGTCGTTCCATCCATTGGTCATCGCACCTCTTCCAAATCTTGGGGCCAAACTGGCCACCGTTGGTGCGTGTCATATTCGCGCCTGGGTCTCTCGTGCAACAAGTCCAAGGGCAACCCCCATCTTTACCCACAGGTAGCCCTCTTCGTTGGCTATGGTGCTACCCTCAACCCAAGCTATGCTTTCACACCTGTTGACGGTTCTTCCTTGTTCATCCTTTTCTATAAAAGTTCTGTCCCTCGTATGCTTTATTAGACGAGCTATCCTGTCTAGAGCTTCTTCCCAGCTTATCTCCTGCCAATCTCTAGCCCCAGGTGGTCTATAAAGGGGCTTTTTAAGACGCTGAGGTGAATTTATAAAATCTCTAAGTGTCGCACCTTTTGGACACAATGTTCCTCTGTTAACTGGGTCATCCGGATTTCCTTCTACATGTATGACCCTTGGCTTTACATTCATAGCACCATCGGTAAGGCTGTAGATTATTACCCCACAGGAAACAGAACAATAGGGACATGTGCTTTTCACAGCCTTTGCGTTGGAAATCTTAAGGTCTCTAACCCTCGCCATGGCAGGCTTTAGGTCAAAACCAAGGCCGCCAGTTAAAGTAGCTCCTGCAGAAATACCAGCAACTCTTAGAAAACTTCTTCTTGTAAGCTCCATTTTTACACCTCCTTCTAACTGCTTTACTTTGTAATATACAATTAGAGAGACAAAAGATCTATTCAAATTTTCAAAGAACCGTTTCTAACATTTCAAAATCATAATGTCCTTATACTGGTAATTCAACCCAAAGGGCATATAATTAAAATAGAGATAGAAAAAGGAGGAAAAAATGGACTTTGACTTTTCGCAACTGAGCAATCCTGTTCAGAGGGCTCTCAAGGACATGGGATTTGAAAAGCCTACGCCAATACAGAAGGAGGCAATACCCTTAGCCCTAAAGGGCTACGACATCATGGGTCAGGCAGCAACGGGCACAGGCAAGACCGCCGCCTTTGGTATACCTATAGTGGAGGGAAGCAAGAGAGAGGATGGAACCACCGCCCTTATAATGACGCCCACAAGAGAGCTTGCCCTTCAGGTAAAGGAACAGCTATACCAGCTTTCCAAGTATAAGGGACTAAAGGTATTTAGTTTCTATGGCGGAACGCCTGTGCAGAAGGACCTGGAACTTCTATGGAAGCTAAAGCCCAACATAGTAGTGGGAACACCCGGAAGGATAAAGGACCTTACTATGAGAGGGCTTTTTGACTTTGATAGCCTAAAATACTTCGTGCTTGATGAGGCGGACCGGATGCTTGACATGGGCTTTATAGAGGACATTGAGTGGATAATAGCCCAACTACCAAAGGAAAGGCAGAGCTTTCTCTTCTCCGCAACCATACCAAAGGCAGTGGAAGAGCTAGCAAAGAAGCACCTCAGAAAGGACTACAAGTTTGTAAAGGTAATAACAGAAGATCTAAAGCCCAAGATAGAGGAAAGGCTCATAAAGCTAAGCTCTTCTGGGCAAAAGCTCTCTGAGCTTGAGAAGATACTTAGAGAACACCTCCTTGAGAAGGTTATAGTTTTTGTGAAGACCAAAAAGGACGCAAAAGATATAACACAGGAACTAAAGAGGAAGGGCTTTAATGTGGTTTCCCTTCACGGAGATATGACCCAAAGACAAAGGGAAAACTCCCTAAGGCTCTTTAGAGATGGCAAGGTAAAAATCGTGGTTGCTACTGATGTGGCTTCAAGAGGGCTTGACATAAAGGGCGTGAGCCTTGTAATAAACTATCACATACCGGAGGACCCAGAAGTATACATACACCGAATAGGGAGAACGGGAAGAATAGGCTCTTATGGGAAGGCTTACAGCCTCATCACGCCCGAAGATAGCAAAGCCCTTTGGAGAATAAAGAAGCTAAAAGAGAGCTACGCTCAGGCGTAGTATGGACTTGAAGGAAAAGGCATCAAAGATAAAGCTATTACTCCTTGATGTGGACGGAGTTCTAACAGATGGAAGGCTGTATTACACATCAAAAGGGGAGGAGATAAAGGTCTTCAATGTGAGGGATGGTCTTGGTATAAAGCTGGCTCAGAGGGCCGGCATAAAAATAGGCGTTATATCGGGAAGGGAAAGCCCTGCGCTCCTTTTTAGGCTTAGAGAGCTAGAACTGGAAGAAGTTCATCTGGGCCACAATCACAAACTTCCAGTGCTTGAAGAGATAAAGAGGAAACTTTCAATAAACCTTGAGGAGATTGCCTTCCTCGGAGATGACTATGTGGACCTTCCGGTCCTCAAAAGAGTAGGCTTTCCTATGGCAGTTCCAGAAGCACCAGAGGAGATAAAAAGGCATGCCCTCTACATAACAGAACAAAGGGGAGGACACGGTGCAGTGAGGGATGCCATAGAGTTCCTTCTAAAGCTCAGAGGACAATGGGAGGAGGTAATAAGCATATACTATGATTAGAAGCCTTCTCATAAGTCTATCCATACTTATGCTTACCTATGCCCTTAGGGTATACATAGATAGCTTTGAAAAACCCCGGGGACAAGAAGAAACAGTAAACCTTCTTGAGGATATAACTATAAGGTCTTACAGTAGAACAGGCATAGAATGGACTATAAAGGGAAAAACCCTTGAGGTTGTAAGTGAGGATGTAAAACTCAATAATGCGGAGTTCTTTTCTAAGGAAGCACACATAAGGTCCAGTCAGGCATACATAGACAGGTCAACTGGGAAAGGAAAACTCATAGGAGGTGTAGAACTAGAGAGTGAAGACCTTAGGGCAAAAACACCGAGCGCATATATAAACCTCAAAGAAGGCAAGGTGTGGGGAGAGGGTGAAGTAGAGATAATACAAGACAAAAACCTTATCAGAGGTAAAGGCTTTGAGATAACCCTAAAGCCTTTGAAGGTTATAATTAATAGGGCGAAGGTGAACATGCAATGAAAAAACTTATTCTTTTCTTTATACCTCTTATGCTCTACGCTCAGCCCATAGTTGGTGAAGCGGACAGCCTAACCTATGAAAAGGACAAGGTGGTATATATGGGAAATGTAAGGCTTACGAGAGGTGATGCCCTCCTTACTGCAGATAAGGTCACCATATACTTGGATGAGAACAAAAAGGCAAAGCTTATAGAGGCAGAGGGTAGAGCAAGATATGTGGAAGGGAACAGAAGAGGATCGGCGGACAAAATGGTCTATGACCTCAGGGATGAGACTATAACTCTCAAAGGAAAGGCAAAAGTGGAAGAAGGACAAAACTTTGTAGAAGCAGAGGAAATAATATACTACAAGAAGGAAGATAAGGCGGTAGCTATAAGCAAGAAATCACGAGTAAGAACCTTCTATGTGGAGGAAAAGAATGAAAAAAACCGACCTGATAGAAAGCCTTAGGAAGGAGTTTAACATGGCTCGTGGTGATGCAAAGCTTTTTGTAGACAGCTTTTTTGAAGAAATGGCAAACTTAATACTGGAAAAGGGTCGGCTTGAACTTAGAGGTTTTGGTGTTTTTAAAGTAAAAAAGCTGAGCGGTAGGTTCATAAAAAATCCAAAGACAGGTATTGAGATGTATGTAGAGGAAAGGTATAGTATAGGCTTTAAACCATCAAAGTTTTTCAACAAGAAGGATGAAAAAGTTTGATACTCTCATAGTTGGTGGTGGTCCGGCGGGTTCTACCTGTGCCTACAGGCTGGCAAAGGAAGGAAGAAGGGTCCTACTAGTTGACATAAAAAGAAGCATAGGAAAACCCGTGCAGTGTGCAGAGTTTGTGCCTATTCAACTATACCATCAGTTCAAAGAGTTCTTTCCACATGAGGCTATAGCCCAAAGGGTAAAAAACATGCTACACTTCACGCCTTGGGGTGAGGTGGTAAGCATGTGGTCCGAGGGCTTTGTGTTAAACAGGGAGGTCTTTGATAGCCACATAGCCCAGCTGGCAGAAAAAGAGGGTGCCCTTTGCATGCTTAGAACCCAGTTCCTTGGTTTTGAGGACGGACTTGCATGGCTTGAGAATATCGATACAAGGGAAAGGTTTCCTGTAAAGGCGGACTTTGTGGTGGGTGCAGACGGTCCAAGGTCAAGGGTGGCAAGGCTCACCGGCAAAGGGACACAGACCTTTCTCGCCACAGCCCAAGCCACAATGAAGCTCACTAAAAGCCTTGACGACCTTTTGATATACTTCCGAGAATACATTCCTGGTGGCTATGGTTGGGTTTTTCCAAAGGGAGATTTTGCCAATGTGGGCGTGGGCGTTGACCCAGACTATGGGGTAAATGTTATGGAGAGCCTAAGAAGGTTCTTGGAGGAGGTGGTGGGAGAGGGCATAGTGGAAAGGGAGGTGATAAAAAGGACGGGCGGGTGGATACCGGGCGATGGCTTATTGCCCTTGGTCAGATATAGGGTTTTGCTTGTAGGGGATGCGGGTGGCTTTTGCCATCCTATAACCGGCGGTGGAATAGCCAATGCGGTGGTATCTGGGGACATGGCAGGCAGAGCCCTTTTGGAAGGTTCTCCAGAGGAGTTTGAAGAAGAAGCTCAGGAGGTTTTTGGGCAGAGCCTTTGGAGGGCAGCTGAGAAAAGAAGGAGGCACATGAAAAGATGGGACAACCTTGAGGAGATAATTCCAAAAACATGGATAGCTTTTGAGGAATACTGGCGTATAATCTAAATAGGAGGTGCAAGAATGGAGTTTTTGGGAAGAGACCAATCGCCCTTGAGCTTTGAAGAGTGGGAGCAACTTGAAAAAGCCATTGTAGAAGTGGCAAGAAATACCCTTGTATGCAGACGCTTTATGCCGGTAGTAGGACCCATAGGCGTAGGTCATCAGGTAATATCCTACGATGTTTACCTTGGGGTGGAGCCGGGGGTATGCGAGGTAAAACCTGGAGAAGAAAGCGAAGCCTGCGAGCCTGTGAGAACTGGCAAAAGGAAATATGTAACCCTGCCAACCCTTTTCAAGCCCTTTTCCATAACTTGGAGAGACCTTGAATACTTCCGGCAGTTTAACCTGCCCATTGAGACCTCTCAGGCATCTGCTGCATCTTTTGCAACTGCGGTGGCGGAGGATACGCTCATAATACATGGGAACCCAAAGCTGGAAATAGAGGGTTTTCTCACAGTGGAAGGAAGGCAGAGCATGTCCATGAGCGATTGGGATGTGCTTGGCAACGCCTTTAACGATGTGTCCCTTGGTATCTCAAGGCTTTCAGAAAAGGGCTTTTATGGACCCTATCACCTTCTTCTAAACCCAAGGGATTACTTTAAGCTAAACAGGGTTTACCACAACACTGGGCTTCTTGAGCTTGAGCAGATAAAGAAGCTGGTCTCAGAGGTCTACCACACGCCCATAGTGCCCGAAGGAAAAGCCCTTCTCATATCCGCAGGACCTCAAAACATGGACCTGGTGGTGGGTCTTGACTTTAGCCTTGCATATGTGGAGTCCACCAACATGGTGCATCACTTCAGAGTCATGGAGATAATAGCTCCGCGCATAAAGAGACCCGGCGCCATAATGGTAATAGGAGAAAAGTGAAGGAACGCTGGAAGGTAATAGAAAGGCTACTCTCTGAGGAATATCAGATAGAGGTGCAGGCAAGCTACGAGGGTTGGGGTGCAGGCTACGACCCTAAATTCCTGCCTCTTACTGAGATGTGGGCAAAGGGGGAGATGGAGGAAGTGCCAGAGCCAGTAAAAAGGCCTGCGGGTGTAGTCTTTTACCTTCAGGAGCTGTCTGGAAAGCCAGAGGAGGAAGCCATAAATACCATAAGACATGAGATAGAATACCTCTTTAGCACAGACCTTTACTTTTGGAGGCTTGGACAGAGGGAGTTTTTCAAGTTTGGCTTTACGCCCACATCCTTTTTAGTGCTGTATGCTCCTTTAGAATCCTTAAGGACCGATGAAAGACTTACAAAAAGCCATCCCGATAGCCAAAATACCATAAAGAAACGCTACAGGGCAATACTACAAGACCTAAAGACTTACTACCCTCATCATCTCTTTGTCCTTTCAATTATAGAAGGTTGGCTTGGGGAGGGCTCTCAACAGAAGGATATTCAGAAATTCCTTCAGGAATACCTTGGCTCAAAAAGCCGGGATGCCTACGACATAATCATGGAAGACCTCTTTGGCAAATACATGGCACAAATAGAAAAGGCACAGGACATAAACTTCCTTGACCTACTTTTGGAGGAGGCAAGGGGAAAGACAAGAAGGGACGCCCACAGAGGAAGGATTATGACGGACCTTCTAAAAAAACTGCCAGAGCACCTACAGGACCTCATAATGCAATACAGGGAAAAGAGCGCAGTGGACATACCAGAGGCGGACAGAAAGGAGATACTCAAAAGCCTCAAGGCGGTCCCAGACTGGATGAAGGACTACCTAAAGCAGATGTCCTATATAGACATGATAGAGAGGGATGTGGAGTTTATAAGGCACTTTCTACCCAAAACCCTTGAGGTGGACATAGAACACAGAGGCTTTCTGAGCTTTATCATAAAGGGCTGGGAGGAGCAGTCCGCCTCCTCTTCTGAGTCGGGCTTTGGAAGGAGTAAGAGGGAGAAAACACAGGAGGACAGTCTTTACGAGAAGGCTTACGGTCTTAACAAGCAGGAGTTTATGGTCTACAGGAGGATGCTCTCTGGCATCCTTCCCCATGTGGAAGCCCTCAAGAGAAAGCTCCTCAGGCTCATGCCACAGGAAGAGGAGGGCTGGACGGGAAAACACTTCTACGGCAGAAGAATTGACACAAAAAGCCTAAGCGTAGAAGCTCCTCTGGGAAGGGGAAGGATATACATGAGAAGGCACGAGCCAGTAAGAAAGGAGCTGTCCTTTAAACTCCTCATAGACATATCTTCCTCCATGAAAAGAGAGGACAAGATTCAGAACGCCATAAGGGCACTGATACTTTTTTCTGAGGTTATAGACGCTCTGAGAATGCCCTTTTCCATAGATGTGTTTTCAGACAGAGTTTTCAGGCTAAAGGAGTTTTCAGAGGACTACCAGAAGGTAAAGTGGAAGATAGTGGAGCTCTTTAACCTGCTGGGTGGTGGGACAAACCTTGAGAAGGCTCTTGTGTATTCTTATGAGGATATTCAGAGCTTTTGCCTGAAGAGAAACACGAGGGGTTGCATAGTGGTCTTCTCAGACGGAGAGCCCACAAGGGGGCTGAGGGGTCAGGATCTAAAGAGCCTTATCGCACAGATAAAGGCAAGGATACCCACAATAGGCATCGGAGTGGGCACGGAGAGAAACTATACAGAGTATTACTTTGAGGGCAGTGCCATAAGGATAAAAAGCCTCGGCGACCTGCCCATGGCTTTCACAAGGATAATAGAAAATCAGGCAAGGAGGCTTCTGGCTTTTCAATAAATATCCTTAGACCCTCTTCTGGCTTTTCCACAGCAAAGAGATAGTCGGTTGCTCTGCTGTGCCTTTTTGCCTCTTGGAAAAACTCCAGAGCCTGAGCTTCCTGACCCAGAGAAAAGTTCAAAAGCGACAAGAGCAGATACTTCTCCTGACAGTCCTCTGCCAGCATCAGCCACTTGGTAGCCTCAAGATATTTAAACTCCACCACATACCTTATGCCCACATACAGAGGCTTGCGGAGTTTTAAAAGGTTTTCCCTGCCAAGCTTTTTGCCCTCTTTGTCATAGACCAAAACCCTAAACCTGACCCTCATCACAAACACCTATCATGCCACATATACGGAAAGGAAGTAAGTTAAAAGCCATGAGGGTTTACCACAAGGAAGACTTAGCATACAAAAATATAATAATCTCAGAGGAAGGCAAGCCTCCGGAAAAAATTGAGGTAGATGAGGATATCATAAAGGTTTACTCTTCAAAGAGGGTCTACGAGATTCCCATAGCATCTATGAGGGGTAAGGCTGTCCTTGACAGGCTAAATTATCAGGGCGAGCTTACACAGGAGATATATATTTAACTAACTTAAAAACACCCTTAGGAGGCTTGCATGGATAAGGTGGAGTCCTTTCTTTTTGAGGTAGCCAACAGGGCAATAGCCTACGAACCCATAGATAGGGATACCGCTTTGAGAGTGCTACACACACCCGATGAATACATAGCCCTTATGGTCTACTTGGCTCAGAAGGTGAAAAATCACTTTCATCCGCCGGACAAGATAGAGTTTTGTTCCATAATAAACGCTAAAAGCGGTGCCTGTTCTGAGGACTGCAAATTCTGTGCCCAGTCCAAGTTCTACAAGACACCCATAAACATATACAATCTTGTGCCAAAGGAGGAGATAGTGGAGGGCGCCTACAGAGGGGTAGAGTTTGGTGCAAACAGATACTGCGTGGTTCTCAGCGGACGGTCCGCCACTCCGGAAGAGGTGGAAAGGATATGCCAAGGTGTAGAGGAAGTAAAAAAAGAGGGGCTTCCAATAAATGTTTGCGTGTCCGCTGGAACACTTGACGAAGAATCTCTGAGAAAGCTGAAAGAAGCCGGTGTAAGGCGTGTGAACCATAACCTTGAAGCTTCAAAGAACTTCTTCCCCAAGATAGTAAGCACCCACACATGGCAAGAAAGATATGAGACCATAAGGAGGATAAAGTCCGTGGGACTATCCACCTGCTGTGGCGGGATATTTGGCATGGGTGAGAGCAATGAAGACCGGGTAGACCTTGCCCTCACCTATAGAGAGCTGGAGGTGGACTCCATACCCCTTAACTTCCTGATGCCCATAGAGGGCACGCCCCTTGAAAAGGCACCCGGAGTGACGCCCATAGAAGCTCTCAAGATAATAGCCATGTTTAGGTTTACAAACCCCAAGGCGGAGCTAAGGCTTTGCGGAGGCAGGGAACAAAACCTCAGGGACTTCCACGGTATGGCGGTGCTTATGACCAACGCTATGATGGTGGGTGGCTACCTCACAAGGGCAGGAAGGGACATAAAAAAGGACTACCAGCTACTGAAAGACCTCAAGTATGAAAGGCTAATCCACAAGGAAGAAGTTTCACATGGGGTGTAAGGCTACACTTTACTGTTTGACCTAGGACCCTGACTTCGAACCCTGACTTCAAGGTTCGGGCTCTTATTGCACAAACTAGATGTGAAATTCCTCCTATTATTTTTTTTATTCTTTCTTTTATTCTTAATAATAATAATAATAGACCCCAACGAATTTCACACCCCCTCTGGAAAAGCTTTGAGAGTCAAGGTTTTGCGAAAATGGAATTTCACACCCCATCTCAAAGCCTTGATTTTTCTTGATTTTCCCGTTGTTGCAAAACCTTGAGAGTCAAGCATTTCAGAAGAATTTCACAATTTCACAGGTATATTTCCTAAGTATGGTCTCTTCCGTTGTTTTTCAATTTTAGTCTGTGTGTAAAAAATTACGGAATTAGCCATACTTAGAAATAGGGTGTGTAATTCTCAACAAAGGGTGTGAAATTCCGCCTGTAGACACGAAAGAGCCTGTGAAATTCCTTGTAAAAAAGCATGGAAAAAGCCATATTTAGAAATATGATATTTATCACATGTGAAATTCCACCCAAAGCTGTGAAATTCCCTGTGAAATTCGGCGTTTAAAAATTTAGGAGAAAGCCATACTTAGAAACAGGGTGTGAAATTCTTTTATGAGATATATCATATAACCAAGCTCTTCTCGTTAATCCTAAACTGGAGGGCTTCCGCAAGGTGGTGGCTGTGTATTTTTTCCTCCCCCTCTAGGTCCGCTATGGTTCTTGCCACCTTTAGGGTTTTCATGTAGCCCCTGCCGGTGAGGTTTAGCCTCTCCATAGCGTTTTTAAGGATAGACTGGGCTTCTTGGGTCATTAGGCAGTATTTTTTCACCTCTTGGTTTGTCATGCGTGAGTTGTATTTTGTTTGGCTGTTTTTGAACCTTTCTCGTTGGATTTCTACAGCCCTTATTACCCTCTGCCTTATCTGTGCGGAGCTCTCTCCAGAGGACATCTTCAATAGGTCTTCCTTCTCCACAGGTTGAACCCATACCCTTATGTCTATCCTGTCTATTATGGGACCAGATATTCTTGACTGGTAGGCTTTCAGTTGCACTGGCGTGCAGACGCATGCCTTGTGGGGATTTCCATAGTTTCCGCAGGCGCAGGGGTTCATGGCTATCACTAACAAAAACTCCGCTGGAAAGGTTATCCTACCGCCTACCCTTGAAACGGTCACTTTGCCATCTTCCAAGGGCTGTCTGAGGGCTTCTATTGCCTTCCTGCTGAACTCTGGGAACTCGTCAAGGAAAAGCACGCCCCTGTGCGCAAGGGAAATCTCTCCGGGCTGTGGCACAGTGCCACCACCCACAAGGGCGGAGTCTGAGGCATTTGTAAGTGGGCTTCTAAAGGGTCTTTTTGAGATAAAGGGCTTGCCCTCGTCCAGCAGACCTGCCACGCTGTATATGCGTGTTATCTCCACTGCCTCCTCAAAGCTTAGAGGTGGCATTATGGTGATGATCCTCTTGGCAAGCATGCTCTTTCCCGCACCCGGAGGACCTATTAGGGCAACTGGATGGAACCCTGCTGCGGAGATCTCCAGAGCCCTCTTTGCCTGATGTTGACCGTAGACATCGCTAAAGTCCATATCAAAGCTGTGCTCTTCTTCAAAGAGATCTTTTATGTTGACCTCCACGGGTTTTGCCTGAAAGTTTCCGCTGAGAAAGTCCACCACCTCTTTTAGGCTTTCAAAACCGTAGACCTCTACGCCCTCCACAAGCCCCGCCTCTTTGATGTTTCCCTTGGGGACTATAAAACGCCTATAACCAAGATTTTTCAAAGACAGCACGATAGGTAGAACGCCCTTCACAGGGTTTAGCTTCCCATCCAGAGAAAGCTCACCAAAGATTACCCAGTCTTCGGGAAAGTCTATGCCAGTGGACAGCTTGAGAATTCCAAGGGCTATGGGCAGGTCATAGAGGGTGCCTTGCTTTTTAAGGTGTGATGGAGAGAGGTTCACCGTTATCCTCTTTACGGGCAGTTGAAAGCCGGTGTTTTTGAGAGCAGACCTGACCCTGTCCTTTGCCTCGTTTATTGCCTTGTCTGGAAGACCCACTATGCTAAACTGAGGCAGACCGTTGGAAATATCCACCTCCACATCCACCTCAAAGCCCTCTATCCCCAATACCCCACCGCTCTTTATCCTACAGAACATGACTGTTATTATAAGTCCTTTAGTCTTTTAGCTCCTCCTCCAAAAGGCTCTGCAGGTTAAGTTTTATATCTTCAATAACCTCTATGTCCTCATCCCAGCTGGTGATAAACCATCTTTTGTCCCTTTCTGCCACCATAACCTTCTTGTCAAAGGTGGTATACCATATGACCCTTTTCACACCAGCGTCAAGCAGGTCTTGTGCCTTTTCTCTGCAGTAGTTCATAAAGTCTCCATACTTGCCAAGGTCTGCCTTTGTGTCTATCTCTATTACCACCTCTGGTGGCACAGAGGTGTATCTGTGGTCAAGCCCCTCCTCCAAGAGCTTTGCCTTTTCAAAGATGGCTATGTCAAGGTTGCGCCAGCTTTTCTCCGAGGTTTTAAAGCCCGCTTCGTTTAAAAGGATTTTATATTTTTTACTGTTTAGATACCTGTGCAGAAATCTGACAATAACATCTATTATCCACGCTTGTATCTTACTGCTTCCAATGACCTCCTCCAGCGTCTTTTCTTTGGAGAGCACCCTCTGATAGTCTCGGTAATATATGGGCTTGCCCTTCCTCATTTCGTATATGAGTGCTTTGGGAACCCTTTGCTTTTCTCTCTTTTTAGTTTGTGTCTTTAGCATTTTTTCCCTCCGGTTTGTCAAAGACCCTAAGTATTCTATAGTAGGTGTCCCTCTGGGCTGGTATAAAGCCCGCAGACCTTATGGCTTGAACCATATCTTCAACTCTTGGAATGCTCACCTTGTAGGAAGTAGAAGAGATAACATTCTCTTCTATCATCACGCTTCCGAGGTCGTTGGCGCCAAAGTGAAGCCCCACAGTGCCTATCTGCATGGTTTGGGTCACATGTGAGCTTTGTATGTTTTTGAAGTTGTCCAAGTATATCCTTGACAGGGCAAGCACCTTGAGGTAGTAGGTGGATGGCGCTTCCTCTATCATGTCAAGTTGGGTTTTGCCCTTTTTGAAGGTCCAAGGTATAAAGGCGGTAAAGCCCCCGGTATCGTCTTGGATTCTTCTTACCCTCTCCAAGTGCTCCACTATATGCTCTGGTCTTTCCACATGCCCAAACATCATTGTGGCGGTAGAGGTCATCCCAAGCTCGTGTGCGGTTCTGTGCACCAGCTCCCACTCCTCTACCGTGCATTTTCCCGGGCTTAGAAAGCTCCTTACCTCCTGCGAGAGTATCTCTGCCCCACCGCCGGGCAGAGAGTCAAGTCCGGCATCCTTGAGCCTTTTTAAGACCTGCCTTACGCTTAGCTTTTCTATCTTTGCCAGATAAACTATCTCTGGAGCAGAGAAGGAGTGCACCTGCACCTGAGGAAACCTCTCCTTTATGGTTCTTATGAGGTCTTCGTAGTATTCTATGGGCAGGTCTGGGTTTAGACCGCCTTGCATAAGAAGGGTTGTTCCGCCCCACTCTACAAGCTCTTGGACCTTTCTGAGTATCTCCTCCTTTGGAAGCACATAACCTTCGGGCGATCCTACCTTTCTCTGGAAGGCACAGAACTTGCACCCAGCCACGCACACGTTGGTGTAGTTGACATTCCTGTCTATTACGAAGGTGGCTATGTTTTCTGGATGGTGTTTTTTCCTTACCTCGTTGGCAAGGAAGCCAAGGGTTGAAAGGTCCTCTTCAAAGATCCTTATGGCTTCCTCAGAACTAAGCCTTTCACCCTCAAGAATTTTATCGTAAACCTCTGCCTGCGTCTTCATGCATTAGAATTTAGCTCATGCTCCAAACTTAGCAAGCCTTAGAGAGTGGGCAAGCATAAGGTTTATGAGTTTCTCCGCCGGAAAAATGCCAAGCTCACCCCTCAGGCATTCCCTCTCGGTAAACCTCTCAGAGGTCCACCCAAGCACATAAGGAGAGTGCAAAAGCACTGGCACAGGATGCCAAGAGTGTCCCTTGAGAACCGAGGGCGTAGAGTGGTCGCCCGTTATCACGAGCACATCTGGCTTTAGTTCCAAAAGCTCGGGCAGATGCCTGTCAAAGTCTTCTATGATCTTTATTTTTCCTTCGTAATTTCCATCCTCTCCGTAGGAGTCCGTTTTCTTTATGTGCAAGAAGAAAAAGTCATAGCCTTGCCATACATCCCTAAGAGCCATAAGCTCATCCCCTATGGACTGCCCCTCAAAGTCCACAAGTTCCATGCCCACAAGGCTTGCAAGCCCCCTATACATAGGGTAGACCGCAATGGCACAAGCCTTTAGCCCAAACCTCTCCTCAAAGCTCTTCATCTTTGGCTTTTGGGAAAAGCCTCTCAGGAGCATATAATTTGCCTTTGGCTCGTCCGCAAGGACCTTCTCAATCCTCTCAAGGAGCTTTCTTACCACCTGAGCGACCCTCTCAGAGGCTTCAGTGAGACCACGAGGCTCAATGGGCTCAAGCCCTTCCTTTTGAGGGTCTGTGTCCCTTATTTGGTCGCTTCCCTCCGCCAAGGGTTCTGGAAACCTCAGAAGCAGTGCAACCCTGTGCTCCATGCCCGGAGCAAAGAAGACTTCAACGCCATCTATCTCCTTTATCTCCCGAGAGAGCCTCTCCGTTATCCTTCTGTTTTCCTCTGTGGGTATGCGTCCTGCCCTTCTGTCCTTTATAAGGAGCTTGCCGTTGAGCCTCTCTGCGGTGGCGTAATTGCCCCTTATGGCTATGTCTGTGTCTCTGACCTCAAGACCCAGCCCAAGGGCTTCCAGTATACCCCTTCCTATCTGATACTCAAGGGGGTTATAGCCAAAAATACCAAGATGCCCCGGACCGCTTCCGGGTGTTATGCCATAGTCCACAGGAATGTGCATGCCAAGGGCGGACCGCTTTGCCAGAGCGTCAAGGTTTGGCGTTCTTGCCAGCTCAAGCTCCGTCTTACCTTCCTTTACAGGAAGACCACCAAGGCCATCCAGCACCACCAGAAGTATCTTAGTGCTGTTCTTTAAGACCAGATCTTCCAGCATAGATAAGATTTTACCAGCTTACGGTCCAATCTGCCTAAGGAAGGGCGGTATCTCCTCTGTCTTTAGCCACCCGCATTCTTCAAGAGCCTTTTCTATTGCCTCCTCGGATTTCTTTGTTCTTTCAATTAGCAATTTTACAAAATCTGGCCTTCTGCCCTTAAAGCCCTCTATCTCCTCATAGCTTACTTCTGGAAAGCGTGATACTATCCGGTCCTTTACTATGTTCCATGCGGCAAGGTTGGAGTATAGTGTGAACTCTTTACCTCTGACCGTTTCCTTCACTGCAAGGGACTTGAGAAACTCAAACCTTTCTGGTTTTATGGTTAAAATAGCCTCTGCCATAAGTGGGTCAACGGTGTAGAAGATACCGAAGAGCTTGCCCAGTATCCTCCTTTGGGTTCTTATTATCTGGTCCAATATACCCTGCACTTCAGGCTCCACCTTGTCGTATACAAGATCAAAGTAGTTTAGCTCTTCCAGTTCAAGCCCTCCCAGATACCTTATAAAGTTGGCAAGCTCGTGGTAGCTTACGCCTGACTCCTCTAGCCTTTCCTCCTCTATTTCCTTCTCAAGCTCTCCATAGTCCAGCACCACATCCGTGTGTATGGGTGGTATTATGTGGTAGGTCTCGGACTCCCAGCCAGCTTTTCTAAGCACCTGCTCCGCACCTTCCTTTGGGAGGTTATACCTCTGCATAAGGAGCCTTTTGAGCCCTTCCCTGTCCTTTCTGTATTTATCAAGTTCTTCCTCTGGTATGTCTACATCAACATAGACCAGTTTTTCCTTTCCATCATGGAATATAACCACATTTTTCCTTCCTCTTATGTGCCTTTTTATAAACTTCCAATCTTCATCGGTCATAACAGGCTCTGGATGCCACTGCTTTGACATTTCTTCCTCAAGTTCAAGGTATGGAACTGTCTCATACCATGTGGCTTTGTCAAGCTTTGATTCTATAACCTCTTCCTTCTCACCAGTCTTTTTCTTTGCGTATTCTATGAATTCTCTTCTTTTGAACTTGAACCTTTCTATCTCCTCAAGGGTGAACTCTGGAAAGAGCACCTTTAGCTTGTATTTTATAAAGTCCCAGTTTCCAAAGAGGTTTTGAGGCTCAAGGGCTTCATAACCATAGGGATTAGTCTTTAGAAAGTCAAAGTAGTAGCCCACGAACTTTCTTACTCTTGGGTCTGTAAGTGCTAAGGTTTTTATGAAATCTGGGTCGTAGAACTCAATTATGCTCAAGAGCCTTGCTATGTTTACCTTCTTTATGTTGTGAAGATGGCACAGCTCCACCGCATACCTTTCTGGCATATTATCAACGCCACAATATTCGTTAAGCACCTCCATCTCAGACCTTAGAAGGCTTCTGAACAAGCTTAACTTTTCCTTTTGGGATAAGGTTTGTTTGGTAAGCAGAAGTTCTATCATTTTTCCCACCTCCTAGGGTTCAATATAATCCTTTTGATAGCTTTGGTCAATAAAAGCCTCTTATAGTAGTCATAAGAGAGCTTTTGTCAGCTTTTGGCTAGGCTCTCGTTATAAAATAGTTAGGTAGGAGGGGAAAATGAGTAAAACCGCCAGCTTTGATATTGAGACCTACTGTCCCATTGAGGAGCTAACAGAAGAGGAGCTTGAATATCTTAAAGGTAGGAGGGATTATGCTTCTCAAGAGGAATTCTATAGGGATACTGCAGTTAACCCTTATGTATCTCTTTTAGTTTCCTTTTCCTTCTTCTTTTTGGAAGAGGGTAGGGCTTATGTCTTTTACATGGGCGAAGAAGACCAGAGGGAAACCCTGAGCGAGAAGTATGGGGAAAAGCCCATAGAATTGGTATACACTTCTATTTCTATAAGGGATGGGCTTTTTTCTGCGGAGAGAAGGCTTCTTGAGATGCTTTGGGAAGGGCTAAGGGTTGTAGATACGCTTCTTACCTTTCATGGCAGGGACTTTGACATGGAGTTTGTAAAGATAAGGACAATAATACACGAATTGTATCCCCCAGAATTTCATAGATATCTGCATCCAAAGGGTGTAAACCACATAGACCTCAAGGATACACTAAGGGCGGGCAGAAACAACTACTCTTTGAACTTTATATCAAAAAGGCTTGGACTTCCTATGGATAAGGGGGATATGGATGGTTCAAGGATAAGGGAAGTTTTTCTAAGGGGTGAATACAGGAGGGTTGCAGAATACAACCTAAGGGATGCCTTGCTCACAGGTATGATATACGAAAGGGTAAGAAAATACCTCTATCATGAGCATGTGCTTGAGATGGTTAAGTCTGCAGGTTTTTTTAACGCAAAAGATCTTATAGAGTATGCGCTTGATAGGAACCTTATAAGTGGAAAGGAAACCTCTATGCTCATAGACCTATGCAAGGGGAAAAAAGAATTAGGACCAACGGATAGACAGATGGAATTCTTGAGGAGCTTGGTCAAAGACAGTGAGCCGGAGCTTAGAGATGTATGCGGTTTACTTGGTTATGATACCCTCTACAGAATAGTGAAGTCCACAGAGGAAGAGGAAATAACTTAAGCTTGTTCCCAAAAAGGCTGAGACTATATTTATAAACAGGAGGTTTATTATGCCCTTAAAACCGTTAAAACTAAGAAACAAGACTGTGCCTGTGCCCATAATCCAGGGTGGTATGGGTGTGGGTATATCCTGGGAGAGGCTTGCCGGTGCGGTGGCAAGAGAGGGTGCGGTTGGTGTTGTGTCTGCAGTGGGCACTGGCTACAGATATCCAGAACTTGTAAAAAGGGACAAGTTTGGAAGACCCATAGGTTCCATATACACGCATAATAAGGAGGCTTTAACAAGGATTATTCAAGAGGCGAAAAGGCTTTCTGAGGGCAATGGTGCCATTGGAGTAAACATTCTTTGTGCCATAACGGATTACGGCAGGGTTGCAGCGGACGCAGTGGAGGCAGGCGCCGATGCCATTATATCCGGAGCTGGTCTTCCCCTTAGGCTTCCCGAATATGTGGGCGATGCAGATGTGGCACTGGTTCCCATAGTCTCTTCTGCAAGGGCCCTCAACCTCATATGCCGAACATGGGAAAAGAAGTATAAAAGGCTTCCGGATGCCGTGGTTCTTGAGGGTCCCAAGTCCGGCGGACATCAGGGCTTTAAATACGAAGAGTGTTTTATGCCCGAATACCAGCTTGAGAACCTCTTCCCATCTGTGCTGGAGGAGGCAAAAAGGTGGGGGGACATACCAGTTATCGTAGCTGGAGGCGTATGGAGCTACAAAGATATACTCTACTACATGGAAAGGGGTGCAAGCGGTGTGCAAATGGCAACCCGTTTTATAGCCACTTATGAATGCGACGCACCGCCCATATACAAGGAAATAGTCCTCAACGCAGAGGAGGAAGACATAATGCTTTTTAAGTCCCCTGTGGGCTATCCTCTTAGGGTAATAAGAACACCCTTCATAGAGAAGCTTCTTGCCGGATACAATGGCTGGAACGGCTGTGTTTCTCATTGCATAACGCCCTGCAATAAGGGAGAGGAAGCAAAAAAGGTAGGCTTTTGCATAGCGGACAGGCTTGGCTCCGCATGGCTTGGAAATTACGAGGAGGGTATATTCATAAGTGGTGCTAACGGACACCTGCTCAAAAGACAGGGAATAATCAGCGTAAAGGAGCTTATTGAAATTCTCACCGGCAAAAGACCAGACCCAACCCTTGATGAGGAGTTTGTTTTAAAATAAAACTTGACGGAGGGGAGAGATGTTTAGAGCACTTTGGACCTCTGCCTCTGGGATGACCGCTCAGCAGACAAACCTTGATGTGATATCCCACAACATGGCCAATGTGAACACAGTGGGCTTTAAGAAGATGAGGGCCACCTTTCAGGACTTGGTATACCAAACCATAAGGGACCCAGGAGCACCTACATCGCCAGCTACCAGAAACCCATCGGGCTTTCAGGTGGGTCTTGGAACATACATATCGGACACATACGGCATCTTTACACAGGGCAACATATTCCAGACAGGAAACCAGCTGGATATAGCCATTCAGGGAGAGGGGTTTTTTAAGGTAGTCCTACCGGATGGCACCATAGCTTATACAAGAAACGGGCAGTTTAGGCTTGATGCGGATGGACGGATTGTAAACCCAGATGGCTACCCAATTGACCCAGAAATAACTATACCGCCGGACGCCATAAGCGTGGGAGTAGGACCTGATGGCACAGTGACCGTCCTAAGGCAGGGTGCCACCGCCGTAGAAGAAGTAGGCAGGTTTGAGCTTGCCAAGTTTGTAAACCCTGCAGGTCTAAGAAGGATAGGGAACAACCTTTTCATACAAACCGATGCCTCGGGCGAGCCAGTGATAGACAATCCAGGGAACCAAGGGATAGGAACCCTGCTTCAGGGGTATCTAGAAGCTTCCAATGTGAACATAGTGGAGGAGATGGTGAACCTAATAATAGCCCAGAGGGCTTTTGAATTCAACACAAAGGGGATAACGGCCGCCGATGAAATGCTGGGTCAAACCGCTAACTTAAGAAGGTAAGTTATAATTTAGCTCATGGCTGAGGAGGCAAGAGAAGCTAAAGAGGAAAAGAAGGGTGGGTCTAAAAAGATACTTTTTTTAATTCCTCTTCTGCTAGTTCTTCTTGCTGGTGGAAGTGGGGCTTATTTTTTCCTGTTTTCAAAGAAAGATAAAAAAGAAGATACCGCTCCCCTTCCCTCTCAGGTAGGTGTTATGATGGACCTGGGCGTCTTTACTGTGAACCTGGCGGACAGAGATGTGGATGCCTATGCGAGGGTTTCAATAACCTTGGAGCTCTCCAACGAAAAGGTTAGGCAGGAAGTGGAGAAGAGACTTCCCATAATAAAGGATGCTGTAATTGATGTAATAAGCAGTAAAACCTCATCCTTTGTGAGAACACCCGAGGGAAGAGAGAGCCTTAGGCTTGAGCTCATAAAGAGGATAAACACCATACTCTTTGAAGGTGGCGTGAGAAACATATACTTTACAGAGTTTGTGGTGCAGACCACATGACGGATTTTTTCTTCAACTTTTTGCGTGTTCTAGTGGCTCTGGGAATTGTTATAGTCTTCATACTAATTACACTTCCCTACCTACTTCCCCTTTTTCAAAGGCTAAGTTGGGCAAGAGAGGAGAAGGGTTCGGAGGTTAAACTCAAAAGGGTTATACACTTGGGAAGAAACATACTCCTTGTGGAGTTGGAGATAAAGGGTAGGCTCTTTGTCCTTGCTATAACAGAAGGTGCGGCGGAGGTGGTCTACAAGGATGAGGATAATCCTGTTTAGCCTTTTCATCTCTTTGCCTGCCCTTGCCCAGCAGATAATTCCAAACATAGATATAAGGGTAGGAACGGGTCAGCTGGACACCTCCATAAGGCTTCTTATACTCCTTACCATTCTCTCCCTTGCACCTTCTATCCTTATAATGACCACATCTTTTATAAGGATAGTGATAGTTCTATCCCTTTTAAGGCAGGCTCTGGGTGTTCCCACAGTCCCCCCCAATCAGGTTATAGTTTCCCTTGCCCTTTTTCTTACCTTCTTTGTGATGAAGCCAGTCTTTGACAGGATAAACGACGAGGCTCTACAGCCCCTTTTGAAGAATCAGATTACAGACCGCACATTTTTTGAGCGAACTTCCTCCATAATGAAGGAGTTCATGGCTAAAAACACTAGAAAGGAAAGCCTTAAGGTTTTTCTTGATATTTCAAACCTTTCAAAGGAGGAGAAGGAGAACATAAAAAGCCCTCAGGATGTGCCTCTAAGCGTGCTTATACCTGCATTTATGGTGAGCGAAATAACCACTGCTTTCCAGATGGTTTTTTTGCTATACTTGCCCTTTCTTATAATAGACCTTGTGGTTGCCTCCATACTCATATCCATGGGTATTCTTATGATTCCTCCACAGATAATATCACTACCCTTTAAGATAATGCTCTTTGTGCTTGCCAATGGCTGGGAGCTTGTGGTATTATCCCTTGTAAGGAGCTACCAATGAGCCCAGACATGGTTATATCCTTTGGGCAGAAAGCTCTTGAAATGGCTTTAATGCTATCCGCTCCAGTGCTTCTTGCAACCTTTCTCGTTGGTTTGATAATCAGCATCCTGCAGTCTGCCACGCAGATACAAGAGATGACCCTAAGCTACATACCAAAGATAATAGCCGCCTACATAACCGTGCTGGTGCTCGGTGCTTGGATGCTTAACAAACTTCTTGACTACACGAAGGACCTCATAATAAACATGCCTACTTGGCTTAAATGAGCCTTGACATAAACGCCCTTCTCACCCTTCTTCTTGTGTATCTTAGGGTTTTCAGCTTTCTCCTTATGGTGCCCATATTTGGCAGGGAGTTTATGCCTAACACCTTTAAGGTCTTTCTGGCAACTGCCATAGGCTTTGCTCTTTTTCTCTACTCGGACATAGAGCCTGTTCAGTTTCCCACCACAGCCCACCTTTTCCTTGCCATGATAAAGGAGTTTCTCTTCGGATTTACCGCTGGACTAATCCTGAGGTTTATTTTTGACGCAATGCAGATGGCTGGTGAGTTCATAAGTCTTAATATGGGGCTTGGTCTTGCAACCGTTTTCAACCCCCAGCAACCCCAAACCACTGTTATTGCCTCTTTCTTCTCTCTTATTGCAACCCTATATTTCCTTGCCTTGGGCGGTGCGGAGATAGCCTTGCTCTCTATGAGCAGAAGTTTTGAAAGGGTTCCACCAGGAGCCTTCAGCCTCTATGAGATAAATCCTGAAGTGTTTCTTGGGTTTTTCTACGAGAGCTTCCTTTTGGCTTTTAAGGTATCGCTCCCAATTATAGTAGTTATGCTTGTTTTTAACCTTGTGCTTGCTCTTGTAAACAGGTTCATACCTCAGATAAATGTATTCATCGTAGGATTGCCCATGCAGGTCTTTATAGGTCTTGTGGTTTTAATCCTTTCCTTTCCTGTGCTTTTCCTTGCTTACTCTTCCCATGTGAGGGAGTATATAATTAAGTTCGTAGCCTTTCTGGGAGGATAGCCATGGCTCAGGAAAATAGAACAGAGAAGGCAACGCCATATAGGCGTAAGAAGCTAAGGGAAGAGGGAAATGTAGCAAAAAGTCCTGAGTTGGCTTCTTCCCTAACAGTTCTTTTGGGGTCTATCATTCTTTTTTTTACTGGCGCTTACCTCTTTTACGAGGTAGTCGGGCTTATGCGATTTATGGTGGATAATCCTTCCATGAGCCCAGCTGTTGCCCTTGGTTATATAAGTGAGCACTTTCCCAGATTCCTTTTGCCCTTTTTCCTTGTGACGGTGCTTACCGTTGTTCTTGTTCACATGGGTCAGTTTGGTTTTATCTTTACACTAAAGCCCCTTCAGTTCAAATGGGACAGGCTCAATCCCTTTGAAGGTTTGAAGAAAATTATTTCCCTTACTACAGCCTTTGAACTTCTAAAAAATGTGCTAAAAGTTTCCCTCTTTATGGTAGTTTCTTATTTCATACTCAAAGGTGATGTGGAAAGGCTTTTGAGTGCCTCCTCCCAGGATGCATCAAACTTTTTGCTTTATGCTCTTGGGTTAATCTTTAAACTTCTATTGGTTTTGAGTCTGCTGGCGGTGTTTATTGCTTTGTTAGACTACGCTTATAGAAAGTGGGATTATGAGAGAAGGATAAGGATGAGCAAAGAGGAGGTGAAAGAAGAATACAAACAGCATGAAGGAAATCCACAAATAAAGGCTGCTATAAGAAGAAGGATGAGACAACTTTCAAGGGGTAGGATGATGAAGGAGGTTCCGAAGGCAAGCGTAGTTATAACTAACCCCACACACTTGGCTATAGCTCTCAGATACAACCCAGAAGAGGGGGACAAGGCTCCTAGGGTGCTTGCTAAAGGGAAGGGACCAATAGCAGAAAGGATAGTGCAGATAGCTTACGAGAACCATGTGCCAGTTATAAGAAGGGAAGACCTAGCTAGAACCATGTATCCTCTTGTAGAAGTGGGTGAAGAGATACCCCCAAGGTTCTACAAGGCGGTGGCGGAGGTTATAGCCTTTATAATGTTCAGAAAAAGGAAGGTGGCAGTATGAACGAAATGGGCAAGGTCCTATTGCTTATGGGTCTTGTTCTTGTCCTCCTTGGGATCTTGCTTACCTTCGTTGAAAAACTACCTTTGGGGCTTGGAAGGCTGCCTGGGGATATAGTCATAAAAAGGGATGGCTTTACCCTCTATCTTCCTCTTGCCACATCCATAGTGCTAAGCGTGCTTTTGTCAGTCCTGCTTACCTTACTTATTAGCCTCTTTAGAAGGTAGGTTTTATAATTTTCCCATGCGTGTCGGTATTTTGGGTGGTGGACAGCTTGGCTGGATGACCATACTGGAAGGTAGGAAGCTGGGCTTTGATTTTTTTGTGCTGGACCCAGACCCCAAGGCTCCGGCAAGCCGTGTAGCGGATAGGTGGTTTCCACCAGAGCAGGTAGAGGACTTTATAAGACATTGTCATGTGATAACCTACGAATTTGAGCACCTGCAGGAAGATATCTTGGAAAAGGTATACGACCTTACAACTCCTTCCCTTAATGTGCTTGAGATAAAAAGGAGCAGGATAAGGGAGAAGGAGTTCTACAGGAGAAAGGGCTATCCTACCGCAGAGTTCAGTGTGGCAGGCTGGGCGGAGCTCAGGGAGAGGATAGAGAGCTTTGGGCTTCCCTGCGTAGTAAAGTCAGAGAGGTTGGGCTATGACGGTAAGGGTCAATACAGGGTCTACTATTTAGAGGATGTGGGGCAGGTTCTCAAAAACCACTCTCAAGATGAGCGTTTTCTCGTAGAGCGGTTTGTGGACTTCAGCTTTGAGTTTTCCCTAATAGGTGTAAGGGACAAAAAGGGTAACAGCCGGCTGTATCCCCTTACTGTGAACCAACATGAGGGTGGCATACTTTTATACAACCAGACCAGAAACCTCTCGGTAAAAGAGGCTGAGGAGATTGTCCTTTCTCTTATGGAAGACCTTGACCTTGTGGGTCTTGTGGCGGTAGAGTTCTTCTACACATGGGACGGCAGAGTTCTTATAAACGAGTTTGCACCAAGACCTCACAACACTGGGCACTACAGTCTTGATGGTTCCTATACATCCCAGTTTGAAAACCTCCTCAGAGCCATATGCGGTCTTCCCTTGGGTTCTACAAGGCTAAAGGTGCCTTCTGGCATGGTCAACATACTGGGGCTATCTTTGGAAGATATGGACCTTCAAAGCCTTCTCTCTATAGAGGGCACAAGGCTCTACTGGTATGGTAAAGAAAAAAAGCCCCGGAGAAAGATGGGACACATAAACATAGTTGCAAGCACAGAGCAAGAGCTTGAGGAAAAACTTGAGAGGATAGTTAGTAGCCTATACTCCCATGAGCCTTCTTAAGGAGTTCCTAAGTCAGGTGGGCGAGGGCTATCTCTTGATAGACAGGGAAGGCAAGGTGATATTTGGCAACGACTTTCTCATAAGGAGGGGGATTCTTAGGGAGAATTTTGAGGGCAGACCCTACTACGAGTGTATAAATAACCTCTCTGTGGTGAGCTGTCTTGCGGAGGCTCTTTCGGAGAAAAAGGACAGGGTTTGCAACTTTGACCATGAAGAGAGGGAGTATACCCTGTATGCCTTTACAGGTAGCGAGCTTACGGTGGTGCGCTTTTCTGATATAACAGACCTCAAAAGGTATGAAAGGTCAAGGAGGGAGTTTGTTGCCAATGTGTCCCATGAGCTAAAAACACCCATAGCGGTTCTCAAAAGCCTTTTGGAAACCATGTATGAGGAAGAGGACAGAGAAGAAAAAAGAAGCTTCTTAGAGAAGGCTCTAAAGCGTGTTGAAGACATGAGAAGGCTTGTGGAAGACCTTCTTATACTTACCAAGCTGGAGTCTGGTGAGGAGAGGATAAAGAGGGAGGAGGTAGACCTAAGGCTTTTGGTGGAGGAGGTCTTTGACCTTCTTGAGCCTCAGGCAAGGGAGAGGGAGGTCAGTCTTGTAAACTCTGTGGAGCAAGGCTTCAAGCTCAAAGGAGATTGGGACAAGCTCTTCTTGCTTTTCAAAAACCTCGTGGACAATGCCATAAAATACAACAAAAGGGGTGGCAGGGTAGAAGTCAGGGCAAAGAGGTCTGGTTTTCAGGTTAAGATAGAGGTGGAAGACACGGGCATAGGCATACCCAAGGAGCATCTGCCCTTTATCTTTGAAAGGTTCTACAGGGTAGACCCCTCAAGGTCAAGGAATTTGGGCGGGACTGGGCTTGGTCTCTCCATCGTAAAGCACATAGCCCTCTCTCATGGTGGTAGGATAGAGGTGGAAAGCAGGGAGGGCATGGGTAGCACCTTCACCGTATACCTTCCCTTAGAGTAGGTGTCCAAGCTTTGTTTTCTTCGTTTCCAGATACCTTTGATTGTGTTCGCAGGCTGGTAGTTTGAGGGGAACCCTTTCCACCACTTCCAGCCCATAGCCCTCAAGGGCAACTATCTTGCGTGGGTTGTTGGTCAAAAGCCTCATCTTCCTCACCCCCAGGTCAAGGAGTATCTGCACCCCTATGCCGTAGTCCCTGAGGTCTGCGGGGTATCCCACCTTTTCATTAGCTTCTACCGTGTCGTAGCCCATATCCTGAAGGTGGTATGCCTTTATCTTGTTTACGATGCCTATGCCCCTACCTTCGTGTCCCATTATGTATACCAGAACGCCCTTGCCTTCTTGGGCGATTATCTCCATGGCGGTTTCCAGCTGACCCCTGCAGTCGCACCTGAGGGACTTAAACACATCTCCGGTGAGACACTCTGAGTGAACCCTCACCAGAACAGGCTCGTTTTCCTTCCATTCACCCATGGTAAGTGCAACTTGCTCCTCTCCAGTGAGTATGTGTTTGTATGCATGTATCTTGAAAAAGCCATATCTGGTTGGCAGGTTTGCTGTAGCTTCACGAACCACCAGCCTTTCCCTTTTTAGCCTGTATCTTATAAGGTCCGCTATGGTGATTATCTTGAGGTCAAACCTTTTTGCAAATTCCATAAGGTCTGGCAGTCTTGCCATAGTGCCGTCCTCTTTCATTATCTCGCAAATAACACCCGCAGGATAAAGCCCTGCAAGCCTTGCAAGGTCTACGCTTGCCTCTGTATGCCCCGCCCTTTCCAAAACACCCCCCGGCTTTGCCTTAAGAGGAAACACATGTCCCGGTCTTATAAAGTCTGAGGGCTTTGCATCGGGGCTTACCGCCAGCTTTATGGTCATCGCCCTGTCAAAGGCTGATATACCCGTGGTGGTCCCAAACTTAGGGTGTGCGTCTATGGATACACAAAAGTATGTGCCCTTTGGGTCTGTGTTTCTTAGCGCCATGGGATACAGGTCTAGCTCGTCGCACCTCTGGGGCGTCAGCGTGAGGCATATAAGACCTCTACCATATTTAGCCATAAAGTTTATAGCCTCGGGCGAGACCTTCTCCGCAGCCATAACCAAGTCGCCCTCGTTTTCCCTGTCTGGGTCATCCACCACTATGACCATCTTTCCCTGAGCTATATCCTCAAGGGCTTCCTCTATGGTGTTGAACTTAAACTCCATGCAAAACCTCCTATGGTCTTTCTTGATTTTCTTCCTTTTTGAGAAGTTTCTTTGTTTTTTCCCAGGCTTCATCCAGTATGCTTTTTCTATAGGATTGTTGTAGGGGAACCTCCTCCTTTTCCAAGGTTCCCTTCTTTAGCTCCTCTCTGTATTCCCCCCTTAGCCTTTCTGCTATGGGTCCGCCATAATGAACCCATATGTGGTCGATGATTAGAAAGGCTACAATAATCCCAACAATCCACCTTACCATGGCTCTCTAATAAAATAGTCTACCGTATGGATAATATCAAGTGGGTTATAAGGCGTCTAAGGACATACTTGCACTTTATACTTCTTAGCCTTTTGGGTTCTATCCTTGAAGCCAGTGGGACAGCTGGTGTGAGCCTTCTCATAAAGTCTTTGGTGGACAGGGTGTTCCTGCTCAGAGAGAGTGAGGAGATAGCAAGGATAGTTTTGATGCTGATGGGTCTGGTTCTTCTTTCACAGCTGGGGAACTTTAGCGTGAGTTTTTTCTCCTCCCTATACACGGAGCTTGAGATGAAAAGGCTTAGGGAGGAAGCCTTTAGAAGGCTACTAAGGGCGGATTACTCTACCTTTATGGGTCTTTCTGCGGGCGAGTTTGCCTCAAGGGTCATATCGGACATGAACCTCTACAGAAACCTTATAGGCTCTTACGCCATAAAACTCCTCAGAGAACCCATAACGGTGCTATTTCTTTTTGGCGTTCTTCTTTATAGGGACTGGCTTTTAACTTTGAGTCTTGTGGTATTAATTCCAGTCCTTGCCTTTGCGGTAAGATATTTTGGAGGCAAGCGGGGTAAGCATATAAAGAGAGCTCAGGAAAACTATGCGGATGTGGCAGACAGGCTCTTTAGCTCCTTTTCTGGTTTTGACAGCATAAGGAGCTTTGGGGCACAACCCATGTTTGAGAAGATATTTCATGAGCTAAACAGAAGCCTTTTTAGGTCAAGCTTTAAGTCCGAGCTGTATTTTGCCATTAACTCTGTTTTCAACTACACCTTTGGCTACGCTGTGGTTGCCATGGTGATAGTTTACGGTGGCTACAGGATAGTGGAGGGCGACCTAACACCAGGGGACTTTATTTCCTACCTTACCGCCTTGGTTTTCCTCCAAAACCCCCTTATGGAGGCTCAGAAGGGTCTAATGGAGGTTAGGTCCTCACTACCCGTGCTTGAAAGGATAAGGGAGGTGCTAAGCCTCAGAGAGGAAGACAAGGGAAGCCTATCCTTTGCAGGTCTTACAGAGGGCATAAGTGTGGAAGGTCTTGGGGTGGAGCTGGGAGGTGCTGAGCTTTTGAAGGGCATAAGCCTTTGCATCCGCAGGGGTGAAAAAATAGGCATAATGGGAGACACGGGTTCGGGCAAGAGCACCCTTCTCAGGGTTTTGGCGGGTCTTATTCCCTACGAGGGAAGCATAAGGGTGGATAACCTTGAGCTCAGAGATATAAAAAGAGAAGACCTCAGAAAGCACTTTCTATTTCTTTCCCAAGAGGCTTTTGTGCTTGCTGGCACCATTAGGGAGAACCTTCTAGTAGCGGGAGAGGGTAAAGAGGAAAGCTTCTGGAGGGCTCTAAGGTTGGCAGGCTGTGATTTTGTAAAAGACTTAGACCAGGTGGTGAGCCCCAAAAGCCTCTCGGGAGGAGAGAAACAAAGGCTCGCCCTTGCAAGGGTCTTTCTAAGGTCTCCAGATGTGCTCCTTCTTGATGAGGCAACCTCTGCACTGGATGCCAAGAAGGAGGAGGAGGTGCTGGACAACCTATTTGGTCAGTTTAAGGACAAGACCATGGTGCTGGTAGCCCACCGCTTTTCAAATCTCCTCAGATGCGACAAGGTCCTTGTCCTAAGGGATGGCATGGTGGTCTTTGAGGGCAAGCCCAAGGAAGCCATAGAGTTCTTCCTTCAAAGTCCATAAACCGCTATGCCATACTTGTCTGCAAGCCTTGTGAGCTTTTCCCTCTCCAGAAGGTATACCCTGCCCGCCTCCACAAAGAGGGCATCACCCTTTATCTTCCTTATGGCTTCTATGGTCTTGGGTCCCACAGTGGGCACATCTATACGAAAATCTTGTTCCCTTCTGGCTACCTTTATCACCCTACAGCCCTTTCCCGCAAGCTCACCAGCCCTTTCTATAGCCTTTTGAGTGCCCTCCATAGCCTCCACGCTCGCCACAGCTTTCTCTTTTACCACCACTGTCTGTCCAATGTCAAGGTCCGCTATCTGCCTTGCTATAGGAAAGCCCCAAAGACCGTCCTCCATGGCTTCCTTTGAAGGCTCCCTTGAAGAGATTGGACCTGCAGGAGCAAGAAGGTCCTCAAGGTAGGGCTTGGGGTCTGGAAAATCAAAGCCAAGGGACTCAAGTTCCTGTATAAGGGTCCTTATGATGGTTTGAGGTTTTTTGTCCTTTGCCTTTTTGAGGACCCTAAGAGCCATATCATCCAAGGTAAGTAGATGAGAGAACAAGAGGCTGTGTTCAAACTTTCCCAGCATAACTATGTGTTTTATGCCTCGCCTCTCAAGGGTCTTCACAAGCCTTTCCACCCTACCCAGGGGAAAGTATTCGTCCGCAGGCAGGTCTGTTATGCCCTTAACCCCCGCTACGAAGACTTCGAGTCCCTTCTCCCTTGCTTTTTTAAAGAAGACATTCGGAAGATCTCCAGACCCCGCTATAAGACAAACCTTCATAGAGAAGCTCTGCCAATGAGCTTTAGAAACTCCTCCCTTGTCCTTATATCGCTAAGGAATAAGCCTCTAAGGGCGGAAGTAACGGTAAGATGCCCCGGAGACATTACACCCCTCATGGACATGCAAAGATGCTCCATCTCAAGCACAACCGCCACGCCCTTTGGCTTTAGTTGTTCTATGAGGAAGTCCGCTATCTGGTTTGTGAGCCTCTCCTGCACTTGAGGTCTTAGGGCAAAGGCACGCACCGTTCTGACCAACTTTGAAAGACCACACACTATGCCATCGGGTATGTATGCTATGTGAGCCTTTCCGAAGAAGGGGAGAAGGTGATGCTCACACAGGGAGTATATGTTTATATCCTTTACAAGCACCATCTCGTTATAGGAGCCAAACTCCTCAAAGAGCTTAAAGTCAAAGCTCCTCTGCCTTTCAAACTCTTCCCACATGCGGGCAACCCTATCGGGCGTTTCTCTTAGACCCTCTCTGTCTGGGTCTTCTCCTATGCCCTCGAGGTAAAGCCTTATAGCTTGTTTTATCTTTTCCTTATCTATAGGCATGGGATTATTATAAGACTTCCATCCTTTAGCCTTTATGATATTAAACCATGGAAGATCTAAAAAGGCATCAGAACCTGTTAATCAGTGCAATAAGACGCATAGCCTGGGTTTTTGACGCCTTTATCATCCTCACCCTCTCTGTGGTGGGCCTATTTCTCATAGTTTGGATACTCTACGAGTTTTACATGGTGCTTGTGGGACAACTACCTCTTGAGAGGGGAGGGCTTAGTATTCTTGGCTCTGTGCTTATTCTCTATGCCATATCTGAGCTTCTATCGGAGGAGATAAAGCACATAAGGGGAGGAACAGTTAGCATAAAGGCCTTTGTAGGTGTTGCCCTAGCAGCGATTATAAGGAAGGTTCTTATCATCTCTCTCTCGCCAGAAAAGGTTCAGGAGCTTATAACCCTTGCTTTGGTTTTGGTAGCCTTGGGTCTCGTCTTCTGGCTTATTCATAAGGTGGAGGTATCTTCATGAGAATGGTCATATAACTGCCCCTTGAAAAAGCCCGCTACAAGGCTATCATATTCTTAAGAAATTCTTATAGGAGGTAGTGTTATGCAGAAAGTAGCCTTTAGCTTCTTTGCTACAGACAAGGCAGTTCAAGAGGTGCTGAGAATAGCTCAAGAGAACAACATAACTGAGCCCATACTTAGGATAAGGGTTGTTCCCGGAGGATGCTCCGGTTTTCAGTATGCCATGGGCTTTGACGACACAATTGAAGAAGGAGACAATGTTTTTGAATTTGGAGGACTAAGGATCGCCATAGACCAATTCTCCATGCCCTATGTAAACAACGCAGAGCTTGATTATGTTATGGACTTCATGGGCGGTGGGTTTACCATAAGGAACCCCAATGTAACTGGATCCTGCGGCTGCGGTAGCTCCTTCTCCTGCGGATAATCTTATTTGCCCCCTTCGGGGGCTTTTATAACCTTTACCTTCACATATTCAGGTTCAATCCTCTCCACAGTCACTAAAAATCTGGGCAGGTTTTTTATTTCTACCTTTAGTGTATATTCACCTTCCTTTAATCCCTTTACATTTACGACTGCGTTGACCCTTTCTAGCGCATCCTCTGGGACAAAACGTTCCATAACTCTAAGCCTTATTCTTACCCTTTTCCTTTCAAGCTTGTATTCGTAGCCCTTGTCCTTGTTGTCAATCTCCAGCGTCCTCTCCAAGCTCATGGGAACCCTATCCCCAATGTTTATAAAAAACCATAATGTGGCACCCATTAGAAGAGATATAAGCTTGTATTGCCAATCCTTTAGTAGAAGGTTTTCAAGTTTTTTCAATTCTCAGCTCCTTTAGAAGTAATTCCTTAAGTATCTCAGGGTCTAAATTCCTCTGGAGTTTGCCCCCTATTGCAAGGGACATCTCTCCCGTTTCTTCAGATACCACTACACAGAGGGCGTCTGTTTCTTCTGATATGCCAAGGGCTGCCCTGTGCCTTGTGCCGTATTTCTTGGGAAGCTCTGTGGACTTTGAGAGTGGTAGTATGCAGGAGGCATACAAAAGCCTGTCGCCCCTTACCACAACCGCACCGTCGTGCAGTGGAGATATGGGGTTGAATATGGTAATAAGTAGTTCAACGGACACAAGACTGTCTACAAGCACACAGCCTTCCACCACCCCCTCTACGTTCTGTCCCCTTTCAATAACTATAAGGGCTCCTATCTGTCTGTCTGAAAGGAAGGAACAAGCCCTTACTATTCTGTCCACTACCCTCTCCTCCACAGGTTTTATCACAGATATGCCTGTCCTTTGACCTAGCCTGCTGAGGGTTTTTCTTATCTCTGGTTGAAATATGACCACAAGTGAGAACAGTCCCACCGTCCACAGCTTTTCAAAGACCCAAGAGAGGGTTCTTAGGCTAAGAAGCTCCGCAAGGAGCCAAAAGCCCCCAAGCACCACCACCCCCCTGAAAATCTGAAGACCCTTTGTTATTCGCAGGAAGTATAGAACGCCGTATATGAAGGCAGAAACCGCCAGTATGTCAAGGAGGTCCTTCCATGAAAAGAGGTTGACCAAATCCCAGCTAAAATTCGCCATAGGTTCTTACCGTATCAAGAAGTGCAAGAAACTCCCTGGTTTCCCTTACATCGTGAACCCTTACTATGTTTGCGCCCTTTATCACTGCAGGGGCGATGGCTCCAAGGCTTCCGTAGAGCCTCTGGGCAGGTTCAGTTTTTCTCCTTAGCAAGCCCTCCAGCACAAGACCGATAAAGGACTTCCTGGAGGCTCCCACAAGAAGGGGAAGACCCAATATCCTAAACTCTTCAAACCTTTTGAGTATCTCCACATTATGCTCGGGCAATTTTCCAAAGCCAATGCCGGGGTCAAGTATGGCCTGCCCATTGTATCCGGCATCTTTTAGCATCTTGAGCCTTTCCTCAAGCCAGAGGATTATCTCCTCCACCACATCCTCATAGATGGGAGGGTCTTCTTTCCATGTTTCGGGTTTACCCTTTATATGGGTAAGCACATAGGGACAGCCATAGCGGGCAACCACTTTAAACATATCCTCATCAAAGGTTCCACCGCTTATGTCGTTTATCATGTCCGCACCTTCTTCAAGGCATGCCTGTGCCACCTTTGACTTGTAGGTATCCACAGAAATCCATACCTTTGGAAGCTCCCTCCGGACTTCTTTAAGCACTGGAAGTATTCTTCTTAGCTCTTCCTCCACATCTATCCTCTTAGAACCAGGTCTTGTGGATTCCGCACCTATATCTATTATATCTGCACCTTCTTCTGCCATCTGCACAGCCCTTTTTATGGCACTGGAAGGATCTAAATACAGCCCACCGTCGGAGAAGGAGTCTGGGGTGATGTTTAGAACACCCATGATGGCAGTTTTTATACCCAGAGGCAGTATTTTCTGGTTATATTGGACCTTAAAGGACCTTTTCCTGTAGCTTTGGAGCCTTTGGAGTATCTCAAGGGCAAGCCCTCTGTCTTCCTTTACAAGAAAAGAGCAAAAGTCTCTTAGCTGGGCTTCTGAACCGCAGAGGGCAACAGCATTGTCGCCATAAAAGGCATGAAGACAGGATTTCTTTGCCAGAGGGACAAGAAGCTCCGCCCTTGCATCCTTTAGATATAGCACATGGAAAACCCCCTCAAAGCCCCTGTCGTAGGCTTCTCGGAAAAACACGCCCAATTTCTCCTTCAGAAACCTATAGAAGGCTTCCCGGCTTTCAAAGTGCTTGACCAGCATACACAATAGGATACATTATTTAAGCATGGTTCTAAAGCTAAAAATAAGAAGGCAGGAAGGCTCAGGAAAAGCCTACTACCAAACCTTTGAGATACCCTACCAAGAGGGCATGACCCTCCTTATGGCACTCCAGAGGATAAAGGAGGATCTTGACCCAAGCCTTTGCTTTAGGCATTTCTGCAGAGCGGGTATATGTGGCACCTGCACCATAATGGTCAACGGCTTTCCAAAACTCGCCTGCAAGGAGCAGGCATTACCATACGCCCTCTTTGGACAAGAAGTCCTCATAGAACCCATAAGGAACTTCAGCGTCATAAGGGACTTGGTAGTGGACAGCGAAAGGGTGGTGGAGAAGATAAAAAGCCTAAGGCTCTGGATAAGGGAACAGGGCAAGGACCCAAGGATAGACCCAGAGCTCAGCAGAAAGATAGAAAACTCCGCAGACTGCATTCTCTGCCTTGCCTGTCAGTCCTACTGCCCTCAGGTTTTGGAGGAGAAATACGCAGGACCCCTTTTCTTTGCCAAGATCTTCCGGTTTTATGAAGACCCAAGAGAAGAGCAAAAGGACCTAAGGGCAAGGCAGGCGGTAAGGGAGGGAAACCTCTACCACTGCCTTTCCTGCAACAAGTGCAATCTAGTCTGTCCCAAGGAAGTGGAGCCTGCCACCCTCATAAGGGAGCTAATGCAGAGCATGGATGTGGCTTCTTAGCCTTCTGCTTACAATAAGTCTTGCCCTTGCAGGTCCTGAGGAGCTTGTAAAGTCGGAGGTATACAGACGATTTGGTGATTTGGCTAAGGTTCAGAATGTTAAGGTGTTTGCCCCAAAGGGCGTAGAGTTTGAAAGGCTTGAGCTGGAAATGGAGTATGGAAGGAGCAGGGCGGTCGCATACCTTTATTCTGGCACGGAGAGGTATCAGGCTCTGATAGATGCCCTCTGGAAGGTGAGGGTTTTTATAGCCCTTGAGGACATACCCAAAGGAAGCCCCATAAAGCCCGAGTATTTCAGAGTTGAAGATAGGTTTATGAAAAGCATACCCTCAGACCTTAGGCTTAGCCCCAAAGACTTTGATAACTTCATAGCTTCAACACGCATAACTAAGGGCACCATGCTTAGAAGGTCCCTGCTCAAGGAAGTTCCTGCAGTAAGAGCCGGTGAGCCAGTAGAAGCTGTCTACAGGAGCGGTGCCCTTGAGGTGAGCTTTCAGGCTGTGGCTATGGACTCTGGCACTTTGGGAAGGGTGATAAGGATAAGGAGGGAAGATAGGGTGCTTAGGGGTAGAGTGTTTTCAAGGGGAAAGGTGGAGGTTTTACCATGAAAAGGGAATTCTCCGCAGGCGGTGTGCTTGTGAAGGAGGGTAAGGTCCTTCTAATCAAAAATCCCTCTGATGTTTGGAGCTTTCCTAAGGGCATTGTGGAGGAAGGAGAGAGCCCAGAGGATACTGCCATAAGGGAGGTTTATGAAGAGGCTGGGGTTAGAGGAAAAATAATTTCAGAGCTTGGTGAGGTTGTATATTGGTATGTAAGGGAGGGAGAAAGGATAAGGAAGAGTGTTCTCTACTATCTTATGGAATATGTGGAAGGTGAGCCCAAGCCCTCGTGGGAGGTAAAGGATGCAAAGTTCTTTCCCCTTGAAGAGGCAAGAAAGTTGCTTAAATACAAGGGGGACAAGGAGATACTCAGGAAAGCCATAGATATCCTTAATCTCACCCTTTGAGGGTTCACAGCTCCACCACCTTGCCGGGGTTAAAGAGGTTTTTGGGGTCAAAGAGCAGTTTTATTCCCTTGAGGAGTTCGTAGCCCGCAGGTCCAAACTGCCACTGGAGAAACTTCCTTTTTGTAAGACCCACCCCATGCTCTCCCGTTATGGAGCCACTGTATCTGAGGGCAATCTCAAAGACCTCATCCACAGCCCGCTCCGCCCTTTCTTCCTCTTCCCTGTTTGCTTTGTCGTAGAGCAGGTTTACATGGAGGTTTCCATCCCCAATGTGCCCGAATATGACCATAAGGAGGTTATACTTTTTTGCCACCTTTCTAAACTCTGGGATAGCCTCAGAGAGGTGTATGCGTGGTATTACTATGTCTTCGTTTATCTTGCCAGTTCTGAGGTTTCCCAGGGCTGGACCAAGGCTTTTTCTTGCACTCCAGAGCTTTTCTTCTTCTTCCTTGCTCTGTGCGGTCTTTACCTCAATGCCCATGGGCTTAAGAAGGTTTTCTATTTCCTTTATGTCCTCTTGCACGCTCTGGGGCGAGCCATCCACCTCTATCAGTAGCAGAGCGGACACCCTTGGCAGACCCACTGGCTTGTAGTCTTCCACGGCACTTATGGCGTCCTCGTCCATAAACTCAAGGGCGGAGGGGAATATGCCAGAGGTGAATATCTTGGTGACTGCCCTTCCCACATCCTCAAGCCTGTTAAAAAGCGCCAAAGCGGTTGCCCTTGCCTTGGGCTTTGGTATGAGCTTGAGGGTTGCGGAGGTGATAAGACCAAGGGTCCCCTCAGAACCCACAAGAAGCTTTGTAATGTCGTAGCCAGCCACATCCTTTATGACAGGGTTGCCCGTCCTTATAACCTGCCCTTCCTTTATTACCGCAGTCAGACCCAGCACATACTCACGGGTAACGCCGTATTTGAGACATCTTGGACCTCCGGCGTTCTCTGCAATGTTGCCTCCCAAGGTGGAATACTTAAAGGAGGATGGGTCTGGAGGGTAAAAAAGCCCAAGCCTTTCCACATATTCTTGGAATTGAGCGGTTATAACCCCGGGCTGAACTTCTGCGGTGGCGTTGTCCACATTTACCTCAAAACGGTTCATCCTTTCAAAGGATACCACCACGCCCCTCTCTAAAGTGGGTACCGCACCGCCAGTTAGCCCAGAACCCGCACCCCTTGGAAATATGGGTATATCCTCCTCGTAGCACACCCTTACAAGCCTTACCACATCCTCGTGGCTCTCCGGAAAAACCACAGCTGAGGGAAGAGCCCTTTCAACGGGTATGGGTGTGGCATCGTAAGAGTATAGCTTTCTTTCAGGGAGGGAGGTGTTTACCTTTTGCTTTCCCAAAACCTCTACGAGTTTGTCAAGGGGTTTTTTTCTTAGCACTCCTAACATGGCATAAAAATATAAACCCAGCCTATATTTATAACAATGCCACTTGTCACCATGCTGTGGGGAAGGCAGGAAGCTCAGAACTTTTATCCAGAGAAGATATTCTGGCTTTTGGAAAACCCCCATCCACACTGGGTGGAGACGGTAAGGGACAAGCTAAAATTGGACTTCAGAGAAAGTGGCTTTAGGCAGTTTGTGTCCCTATCCTCCAAATATCTCATAACAGATGCGATGCTCATGTTTGGGCTTGAGTATGCACTGGAAAGAGAAAGGCTAATTGAAAGCCTTAATCCCATAAGGCTCACTGTTAGGGTAAAACCCGGCAGTTTTCTGGGTATAAGCCACCACTTCCTGGGTGCGCCCTTTGAAATAGAGAACGACGAGGTGCTGAGGGAGTTCCTTTCAGCTTCAAGAAGACTCCTTGAAGAGGGAGGCTTTGGATTAAAGGTGTTAATCATGTCTCACAGTCCTTTTGTGGAGGATATGCTTTTGGAAAACTTGGAAAGAATAAACTGTCTTAACTACAGGTTCTACGGAGCAGGTCCATGATGGAAAAGGGCTACAAGGGTGTCTTTAGTAGGATGGGTGAGGGCCTTTTGGAGAAGTTTATTCAAGACATTATAAGAGAGCTTGAAGAGAAGCCAAGCGACCCAGAACTTCTCTACAAGTTAGGCGTTGCCTATACTAGAGCTGGAAAGGTTTCACAGGCAAGGGAAGTCTACAAAAGGCTAAAGGAGATAGACCCCCAGAAGGCAAAGGACCTTCTGGACCTCATATACGAAGTTTAGCTTTACTTTATGGGCTTGAACACCACCGCCAGCGTCCTTGCACCCACCAAAAGGGCTATGCCCAGCGTCCAGAGGACCACATCAGCCCCCTTCAGATTCCCAGCAAAGATATATATCATAAACTCTCTTATCATGAAGGCTATGGCTATCTCTATAAGTATTTCAATCCTCACCCTCTCATGCTCAAAGTAGTCCACAAAAGCCCTCACCAGCTCAAGAAGTATAACTATGGACAGCACATTGGTGACCAACTCCTTTATGCTGAGCCTCACCGTCTCCTCGGTGAATACAAAACCAAGCTCCATAATGGTCCTTCCCAAGCCCACAAAGAGGGAAAACAGGAGTATCACTATGGCTATGTTGAAAACTATTCCAGTAAAGAACTTGTAGAGCTTTAATATGTTCTCCTGCAGGTTCATATTCTTTTGAACTCTGGAGGAAGGTCCCTTGGTGGCACGCCCGTATACTCGGTCTCAGTGTCTTCGTCAAGCCTTTTAGAGAAGGGCTTTTCTGTTGTAAGCTCCTCGTAGACATGTGCCACAAGCCCGGGAACCCTGCCTATTATGAAAAAGCCCTTTCCAAGCCTCCAGTCAAAGCCCATCTCCGAGGCAACGGCTGCAATGCCACCGTCCACATTTAGCACGAGCTTTTTACCCTTTTGCTTGCCAATCTCCTCCTGAACTGCCTCCGCAAACTCACAGTGCCTTCCGTAGAAACCAAGCTCTCGGGCTATGTCCATAAGCCTTTTGGTCCTTGGGTCAAAGTCCTTGTAGTATCTATGCCCATAGCCGGGTATGGGCTTTTTAGCATCCAAGTATTCCTTTACTATATCTCCCACATCCCTACCACTTGCCACACCCTCTTGAATAAACCTCATGGCATCCTCAAGGGCACCCCCGTGAGCAGAACCAAAAGCAAGCACGCCCGCTGCCACACCCACATTGAGAGAATTACCACCAGAGGCTACGGACCTCGCCGCTATAACTGAAGGTGGTGCGATGCCATGGTCAATCACAGACACAAACATGGCTTCCATCATTTTGGATTCCTTTTCGTTGGGCAGTTCCCCCTTTAGTATCAGGTATATGGCTTGAGCAAAGCTTAGGTTTCCTACAAGGTCCAAAAGCCTGTAGCCCCTTATGTAGGTTTCATGACCCACATGCTGGGTTATGGCGGTTTTCCACTTTTTTTCCATCTTAGCCACCTCCAAGCATTTCCTTATTTATTCGTATTTTTGTATGTCTTTTCAGATATTCCACATACTGGGTAAGCATGGCTTGGGATTTGAGGCTTAGTATGTCCCTAAAGACCTCCTCCTTCTCTTCTGGCTTTAACTCCTCCCTCTTCCTTTTTTCTACAAGTAGCACACCATATCCCTGCCTCAATGGGTATGGACCAAACACCTTCTCTTGGGACAACAATATTTGGGCTATATCACTCTGCTTTATGTTAACAACCGCACTAAGTTGAAGGGCTGGAGTATCAGAAAAACTAAGGGACCTGGCGTCGGGCTTTTTCCCCTCCTTTAGGGCTTTTGCTACCTCCTGTGCTTTCTTTTCAGCCATGGACTGTGCCTTTTCCTCCACAAGCCTCTCCCTGACCTTGTCCTTTACCCTTTCAAATTCTTCATATCCCGACGGGATTACCTGCTTTAGGTAAAGGACCACATATTCATCACCCTCCTTGGTAATGTTCTGCCTTTCTTGAGGCGTAAGCCTTTGAGCCTCTCTTCCAAGAAGGCTACCCATTTTTTGAAGGTCCTCGGGTAGTTTGTATTCCTTATAACCTTGAGGTTCTTTCCCGGACTGCAGTTCCTTGTATATGGACTGCACCTTCTCCTTGTCTTTTTCTCTCCATACCCAAATTACTTTTTCCTCTGGTCTTTTAAAAAGCTCCTTGTTTTTCTGATAGTATTCAAGCATTTCCTGCTCTGAGGGTTGGTAGCTTTGGGATATGTCTGCGGGGCTTACTATATATAGGCTACCGCTTAGAAGGGTTCTGTCTGCAAGTAGGTTTATCTCCAACTCCTTCTCGGACAGGTAAACACCATTGCTGATGAAGTTTATAAGTTTCTGAATACTAAGGGCTCTCCTTATGTAGTCTTCATATTCTTCTGGAGTAAGCCCTATTTTTGAAAGCACTTCCCTATACTTGGATGAAGTAAAAAGCCCACCTTCTTGAAAAGAAGGGTCGGACTTTATAACCTCCACCACTTCCTCATCGCTTGCAATAAAAGACAGGTCCTTTGCCTTTTGGTAAAGAAGTTCTTGGGCTATGAGGTTAGATAGCACCTGCTCACGAACAAGGTCTTCCATCTGAGGGTTCTTCAAAAGTTCGGAGAACCTCAAAAGTTCCCTCCTATAGTCCTTAAGGGTCACACAGCCAGAACCCACTTCCACAACACAGCGCTTTGATGGAGATGTTAGGTCCTTTATTTCTCCAGCAAAAAAGAGCCACAAAAAGAAACCAGCGCTTGCCACTGCAATGATGGCTACTGTTATACCCTTATATCGGTGAAGAAGGGAATACATCGGAGAAAATTTTAGCATATATTATTCTGAATTCCTTTTTCAGGAGGGCTAACATGCTAAGCAGAGAACAGCTTGAAATGCTTAGGGAGAAACTACTGGAGGAGAAAGCAAAGCTGTTGGAACGTTACAGAAAAAAGGAGGACACGCAGGCAAGGATTGAAGAGGAAGCAAAAGAGCCAAGAGACTTGGAGGACATAGGTCAGATGACCTATACCCAAGAGCTTCTTGATACTCTCTCCGCAAGGGAATTTTTCATAATTAAGGAAATTGACCACGCCCTTAGCAAGATGCAGGCAGGAACCTATGGCATATGCGAATATTGTAGCGAAGAGATACCCTTTGAAAGGCTCATAGCCATACCATGGACAAGATATCACGCCCACTGCGCGGAGAAGGCGGAAGAGGAGGGCATAGTGCCCACATACCCAGCCCTAACCTTTGAGGCAACCATACCCGAAGAGGTAGAAATCCAAAGGGAAGACATAACAGAGGCATGAACTTTGAGTTTTATCTGCCAGTTGAGATAATCTTTGGTGTAGGATCTGTGGAAAGGGTTGGTGAGGTGGGAAGACGCTTTGGCTACAGGGTTCTTGTGGTTACGGGAAGAAAAAGCACAAAGGAGAACGGAGCTCTCCAAAGGGTTTTAGAATCTCTGAGAAGAAACGGGGCTGAGGAGGTTTTTGTCTTTGATGAGATTGAGCCAAACCCAACAGACAAGAGCGTAAACAGGGCAAGCGAACTCTTAATAAAAGAAAAATTAGACTACATAGTGGGCTTGGGTGGCGGTAGCAGTCTTGACAGTGCAAAAGCCATATCCATAGTTTCTTCCAACGAGGGCTACGCCTGGGACTATGTAAACTACCCAGAGGGTCCAAGGCTCATCCCCTTTCTCAACAGACCCGTCATATGCATACCCACCACCGCAGGCACTGGAAGCGAAGTAAACCGGTATTCTGTCCTTTCAAACCCCATAAGGAAGGAAAAGCTGGTAATATCCCACTCTCTTAACTACCCTCGCGTTGCCATAGTGGACCCGTCCCTCACGATGAGCATGGACGCAAGGCTTACCGCCATAACGGGCATAGACGCCCTCATGCATGCCCTCGAATCTCTTACCAACAGGCTCTCCAACAGCCTGGCGGAGGAGTTTGCCATAAGAGCTATAAGGCTCATAAAGGAGTGGCTTCCGGTTGCCATTGAAGAGCCCCAAAACCTACAGGCAAGGTCCTATATGAGCTACGCATCCCTGCTGGCGGGCATTGCCATAGACAAAAAGAGGGTAGCCCTCATACACGGCATGGAGCATCCGGTCTCCGCACACTACCCTCACATAGCCCATGCGGAGGGTCTTGCTGCTTTGGCGGTGGCGGTCACGGACTTTAACCACAGAGGAAACCCCGAAAAATACGCCCTCTTTGCGGATCTTATGGGCTACGAGCAAAAGCCCCATATGGCAGTCAAGGCTTTGGAGGACTTTTTGCAAAGGGTGGGACTAAGGCTGAGCCTGAAGGACCTGGGAGTGGAAAGAGAAATGTTAGAGAGGCTCACAGAGGATGTTTACATGCTCTCAAGGGGTCTCTTCTCCATAAACCCCGTAGAGCCTTCCCTCGAGGATGTATATAAACTATACGAAAGGGCATACGAAGGATACTGAGTGTCAATATTTATGATTTGACGCATAGCCCTGTTTGAGGATTTTTGTTATATTAGAATATTCTGAAAATCTTAAAAGGAGGTGCTAACATGTATGGAAACTATATAGTGGATGTTCCAGAGGATGCCATTGTCAACATCAACTATGTGGTGCTAAAGGAGGGTGTCACCATTGACGATGTGGCAGAAAGGGTGGCATACCTCTGCGAGCATGTGAAAACCTACCACTCGGACACGGGCTTTTATGGAGGCTTTGTTGCCCTAAACACGGGCGGTGTATCCCTTGAGGGTTCCACAGCCGGTCAGACCACCGAACACCCTCTCAAAAACAGAGAGGTGCTTATCATCACCTTCTGGAGGTCCCTGGAGGACCATGAGGAGTCCCACAGGAGCGAAGGCTTTAACAAGCTCTTCAAGGAACTAACAGAGCTTGCGGAAAGCACCCACGAGGTGGTATACCAGATGCTCTGGCAGGGTAAAGCCTACGACCCGGAGATGGCAAAGAAGGCAAGACAAGCCAAGGAAGCAAACTGCGTTAACTGTTAATCCTCCCAGTATTCCGCCCCACAGTCTTCCTTTTCCCAAACCACCACCTTGGAGACTGTGGGGTATTTCTCCTTTACCCTCTCGTAAATCCACTTTGCCATATTCTCCGCACTGGGGGAGAAATCCACAAGCTCGTTCAAAAATCTGTAGTCTGGCAGTAGCTCTTTCAGGAAGGCGTCAACCTCCAGGAAATCGTAGCCCATACCGCCCGCATCCACCCGGTCTGCCCTTATGTGCACTTCAACCATCCATGTGTGCCCATGAATAGGTTCAGGAGCACCATGATAGTCTGTAAGGAAATGAGCCCAGCTGAATTTTTTCTTTACGACAACATTCCAAGGCATCAGTCTATTTCCTCCCCTCTTATGAGCCTTTGGGCGTAGTTGACGCAGGCGAGCACCATAAACCACAGGGCGTGGTTGTCCGTATCTTCAAACTCCTCCTTTACCCAAAGGGTTCCATCCTCCTTTCTTACCAGCTTTATGTATTCAAAGGCTTTCATGGCAAGAGCCTTGTTGGAGACCTTCTGAAGGATTTTTTCCTTTATATTCTCAGGAAGGGGCATCTCTTCCATTTTTGACCTCCTTGCAAAGGAATAGGAAAAGGGGCGTAAGCCCAAAGTAAAACCTCCACAGCCTAAAGGTATAAGTATATCCTAGAAGCAAACTCCTTCCAGAGGGTGTTGGCAATTCAAAGTATGAGCCAGAGTAGAACTCCGCTCCCTCCTCTCTTAGAAGGCACATTAGGCAGTTAGTGGGCGGTAGAACCTTGAGTGTTTGGGCTTCTTTCCAGAAGAGGGTGGGCTTTTTACCAAAGGATATAAGGGTATTGCCCCGCTGGAGCTCCCTCAGAAAGTCCTCTTTATCCTTTACCTTTCTGTCTGTTATAAGAAAGTTCCTCAGCATTCTAAAGCTGTGCCGGTAGTGGGGAAATAAAAATCTTATACCCACCTCCCTTATGTATACCTTTACATGATGGTCAAGCCCGGCAACCACTGGGTTCTTTATGCCCATACGCAGATACATAAGGGCATACTTCCTTATATCCACAAGTCTCTTAAGTAGGTTCAAGGCAAGGTTTATGGAGATTAGCCCTCTTAGAATTGTGTAGGGAAGCAGGAAGAAAAAGGGAGCCTTTTTTTCAAACAGGGCGTCCTTTAGGTCTACTATTTCAAAAAGATAGTCCTCTGGCAGGGGCAGACGCCAGCGGTATTTTCCCTTAAAAGGATGGGCTACCACCCTAAGGCTACCAACTTCAAGCACATCTCCCAATATCTTGCCCCCTCCGTCGGTTAACTTTATCTCCTTGCCCGCTATTATTGTTTCACTGGCAAAGTGCCTTATATGGTCGTTGTCATGGTCTGTGACAATTAGAAAGTCCACATCCTCCTCCCTTGAGGACCTAAGGAGGTCTTCTGGCTTTCCCAGAGAATCGTATGAAAACTGCGTGTGTATGTGAAGCTCAAAGGAGTATAGATATACAGGCGGTAGGCTTGTGGGGCTTACGCCTTGGCTTTTTTTTACCTTCAAAAAACTTACTGGATATACCTCTGCCAAGAGTATGTAGAGCATAAAGAGGAACAAAGCCAGAAGAATATAGGTCATCCTACCCTTATTTTCCCCCTTACTTCTTCCATAGTTTGTGAGGCTATCTGTCTTGCCCTTTTAGATCCTTCCTCCAGTATACTCCTTAGGAGCTCTTTATCCCTTGCCACTTCCTGCCGTCTTTCTCTTATGGGTTTTAAAAAGCCTTCAAGCCCTTCAAGCATGAGCCTTTTGCAGTCTACACAGCCAAGTCTGCCGCTCCTGCAGTCTCTTTCTACCTCCTCAACCCTTTCTGAGGGGGAGAATATTTTGTGATAGAAGAAGACTGGGCATATTTCTGGTCTTCCGGGGTCTCCTTTTCTTAGCTTCTGTGGGTCTGTGTAAAAGATCATGACCTTTTTCCTTACCTCTTCTTCGCTGTCTGCGAAGTATATGGCGTTGTTGTAGGACTTGCTCATCTTTCTGCCGTCGGTGCCCGGCAGTCTTGGTGTTTCTGTGAGCATTGCCTGAGGTTCTGGGAAGGTCTCACCGTATAGGTGGTTAAACCTTCTAGCTATCTCTCTGGATAGCTCTATGTGGGGCAGTTGGTCTTCGCCCACTGGGACCGCCTGAGCCTTGTATATGAGTATGTCCACCGCCTGAAGCACTGGGTAGCCCAAAAAGCCATAGGTGTCCGTGTCATAAAAGTCTCTCTTTGACACATTTAGCTCCCTTAGCATTTCCTTATCCAGATAACCCTCAAAGAGGGCACCTATGAGGGCATCAGAGAGGGTATCCAGGAGCGTCTCCTCAAGGGCTTCAAAGTCTTCCACCTTGTAGGGCAGTTTTGCCAGAAAGGTCTTTATGTGGTCCCTTAGACCGCCCTTGAACACGAGGCTGAGGTCTGCAATACGAAGAAGGTTATACTTGGTGTCCTTGTAGGTGGGGTTCCACTCAAGCCAGCTCTTGGGCGTTATCATTGAAAATATAAGGAAAAGCTCCGCATGTTCCTTTACCTTTGATTGCTGGAATACAATGCTCTTCTTTGGGTCAATGCCCAAAACTATCCAGTCTATGAGCATATCCTCTATGTTCTGCGGTATATCCTCTACCCTTTTGTAGCCTGTGGTAAGGGCGTGCCAGTCCGCCACCATGTAGAGGGTTTCATGCTCCTCTTGGAGTTTTACCCAGTTTTTTATAACTCCAAAGTAATGTCCAAGGTGTAGTTTGCCGGTCGGTCTCATCCCGCTTAGGACTCTCATAGTCTAAATATTAAAACACAGCAGACGATTATAATAATTATCATGGATTTGCTTACAGTCATAGGTATTGTGGGGGGGCTTGTGGCTCTTCTTATAGGTGCTGTCCTAAAGGGTGCAAGTATACTGTTTCTTATTCAGCCTGCCGCCTTTGTTATAGTGGTCCCTACAACTCTTTTTGCGAGCCTTGTGACTATGCCTTTGGCAAAGTTCTCACTAATTATAGAAGGCTTGAAAATAGCCTTTAAGGGTGGAGGCAATGAAGCTCTTGAGACAAAGGCTCAGCTGGTGGATCTTGCAAACCTAGTAAGGAAAGAAGGTATGCTTGCACTTGAGACTCGTGCAGAGGAGATAGAAGACCCATTCCTAAGAAGGGCTATAGACCTCATGGTGCTTGGTGTAGACGAGAATGTGCTTGTGGAGAGCCTAGAGGCGGAGATAGCAAAGAAGGAGGAAGACTATGAGATAGCGGTGGAATACTGGAAGAATTCTGCAGAGAGCGCACCGACCTTTGGTCTTGTAGGGGCAGTTTTTGGACTAATGAAGGCACTCAAAAGTCTTGATAATGCTCAAGAGCTTGCGGCAGGTATATCCGCTGCCTTTGTGGCAACCGTTTACGGTATTACCTTTTCCTACCTTATATTTGGTCCTCTTTCAAAGAAGATTAAGATAAAGTCCAAGGAAGAGGTAATGAGGATGTATATGATATTGGATGCTTGCAAGATGATGGTGAGGGGCGAGAACCCAAGGCTTATAGAAGAAAGGCTAAGTTCTTATGTTGAGGTCAAGTAATGGCAAGGAAGAAGAAGTGTCCAGAAGAGGTTTCAGAAAAGTGGGCAATACCCTATGCGGATTTTCTCACACTCCTTCTGTGCCTTTTTATAGCCCTTTTTGCCATGGCACAGGCAGGAAAACAAGCAGCCCTTGAATACGCCCAAGCCTTTGCGAAGGCTTTTGGCATGAGACTTGTCCCCTTTCAGGAAACCCTGCCCAAGCAGATACTACCAGAACCCGTGCTAAAAAGAGCGGAGCCCACAGAGAAGGGCAAGAAAATTCTTAGACAGATACAAGAGCTTCAAGAGATGCTAAAGAAAATGGGACTGGAGGGCGAGTTCAAAATAGCTTACGAAGCCATAGGTATAAGGCTTATACTTCAGGAAAAATTACTCTTTGACTCTGGAAGTGCAGACATAAAACCCCAGATGAGGCCAGTGCTTGATAAGCTCTATGAGATACTTAAAGACCTTCCAAACCCTGTGGAGGTGGAAGGTCATACGGATAGCATACCCATATCCACAGAAAGGTTTCCTTCCAACTGGGAACTTTCTTCTGCCAGAGCAAGTGCAATCGTGAGGTATTTTATCGCCAAGGGTATAAACCCAGAGAGACTCAAAGCTTCGGGATATGCGGACACAAGACCTATAGCCTCAAACACTACCCCAGAGGGCAGAGCTCAAAACAGAAGAGTAGAAATAGTTATTCTCAACATAAAGGGCTCGGAGCTAACCCAACCTCAGCAAGAAGGGACTCAACGATAAGGTTTATATCTTCCTCAGAAAGGTAGGGATGCACGGGGATAGAAAATACCTCCTTTCTAAATATATCCGCATTAGGTGTAGGTAGATGCTCTGCACCTCTTAGCTCGTGCAGGAGGTAGGGATAGTAAATCCTTGCGTCTATGTTTCTCTTTTTGAGGTTTTCCACTATGCTGTCTCTGTTGGGATGTCTGAGGGTATAAAGGTGATACACATGGTAGGCACCCTCTCTTTCCACAGGATGCAGAAACCCGCCGTTTAGGGATTGCATATAACGGTTGGCTATCTCCCTCCTGCGCTCGTTGCCAAGGTCCAACCTCTTTAGCTGAACATAACCTATGCCTGCCTGAAACTCCGTAATCCTCACATTAAAGGCAGGATGTTCTCCAAAGTCTATCCACTTTTTTATCTCCTTGGCAAGCCCATCGTCGTCGGTGGCTATAGCTCCGCCTTCTCCCATTGGCACATTCTTTGAGGCGTAAAAGCTAAAGGCGGATACATGTCCGAGAGAGCCAGCCCTTTTGCCCCTCCACATGGCACCGTGAGCCTGTGCGGAGTCCTCCAACACATAAAAGCCATACCTTTCTGAAAGCCACATAATAGCATCCATGTCTGCGGTCTGCCCATAGAGGTGCACGGGAATAACCACCTTTGGTCTGTATCTTTTGACCGCATCCTCCAGCTGAGAAGGGTCCATGGTGTAGTATGGGTCCACATCCACTACCACCGGCACACCACCCGCTAGATACACTGCGTCAATGGTCGCCATAAAGCTCATGGCAGGCACCACCACACGCTCACCCTCCACTCCAAGGGCTTTGAGGGCTACAAAGAGGGCTACTGTGCCAGAGCATACGGTAAAAACATGCTTTACGCCCAGATATCTGGCAAACTCCTCTTGAAAGAGGGCGGTCCACTTGCCACGGGTAATGTGGCCGGTGCTTATTATCTCAAGTAGAACCTCCTTCTCCTCTTCTGAGAACCTAGGTTCAATAATCCTTATCATAATTAGGCTAATATAGAACCTTTGCTTTTGCAAAGTTGCAGTAGAAAAAGGCGTAAAATCCTAGCTTTTGGAAAAGTTTCACAAAAGTTTAAGCAAAATATCCAATTTTTCTGCGTCCGTGAAGCTGGTAGAAAGGTCTGCGGTGGGGTGACCATAAAGACCGCAAAGGGCAACCACCCTTGTGTCTGTGTGCTTTTTGAGAAGCCTTATCACAAAGTCTGTTCTGTAGCAGTGCACTCCCACAAGCACTGTAAGGTCATGTTTGCCGTGCAGGACCGCATGGTGTGGGTTTGGAGGGTCCATCTCCACAGAGGGGTCATACTTTTTCAGCTTTGGTCTGTAGTCCGGAAGCACCTTTATGTTAAACCTTCCAAACCTTTCAATGAATTCCCTTATAAGCCTTGCCTTCTCCTGCAGCTCTGGCTCTCCAAAGTCCCAAAAGACAAGGGGTCCCAACACTATGGTAGGTCTTTGGGATTCCCTTAGCCACTTAAGAAGCGTCTCAAAGGCAGACCTGTAGTCTACAACATTTTCTCCTATGGTGGCTTCGCCTAAGAAGACTTCCCTCTGCATGGAAGTTCTTGTCCTGTCCTCTTGGGGTGTTGGAACCGCCTTGGGCTTTTTGTAGTATGATGGCTTGAAGTCTCCAAGGTAAGGCGAAAGGTCAAAGATCAGCTCCTTTCTATCTTCCCTCTCCTGAAGGTCTTCCTTTACAGAAAGGCTCTTGTAGAGGTCTTCTTTTATGAGGTCCAGCTCTACTGTAAACTCCCCATGGTATGCCCTCTCCTCCTCTTCAACGCCAAGGCTGTAGCAGGTGGTTCCCACAATATCAAAAAGCACGCCATTGGCACCCTCTTCGGAAGCTCTTCGGAATATCTCATACCTTTTTTCATAAAACTCATAACAGCAATGCCCTATGTAGGTGTAGCCATTCTGGGCACACCATAAAAGGGTGTCCCTTAGGAGCTCAAAGGAGGTTATGGTAATGGGTATCATACCCTTCTGGTAGGCAAGGCGGTAGGCATCGCCTACAGTGCAACCACCACATTCCCCGCAGTCATCAAGATGCCTGTAGTCGCACCAGCGGGGCTTGGCACAGTAAGGTATGAGCATCACCTTAGCTTTTTGTAGGTTCTCTATAAGTCCACCGCCTATGGAGGCTATTATTTCATTCAATCTTTTTTTTTCCATGCCCAGCTCAAGCCCCTCTATTTTTCTAAGGGGAAAAAGCACTGCCTCCACAAAGTCTTCTACTTTGAGGTTTAGCCCTTCCCACTCTCTCTGAGAGAAGAACTCCCTGACCCTTTTCTCCACATCCACAAGGGGCGTGTGCTTGAGATAAGCCTCAAGGTCGTAGATGAGCCTCTGAGGTCTTACAAAAAAGTCGCCGTTTATAACTACCTGCTGGAGCACCTTACTTTGGAGGTCCACCTTGGCAGAAACCCTAAAGGTCCCACCAGGGCATCTGTATATGCCAAAGAGCATTTCACTGTCTGTGGGAGCCTTTTTCACATGGTAGACCCACTGGTCGCTCTTGTAGTAATCTCTATTCTCCTCCAAAAGCCTTAGCTCCTCCTCCGTTAGCTCGCCCCAATGGTATTCAATGCCCAGCTCTTCCCTAAGCCCTTCCAGTATGGCGGATATGACCTCTTCCTTTTGTGGCATATAGCCCAGAGCCCTTTTTACCCATTCAACCCGGTCTTCGGCGGACTTTATGCCCTTTGAGGTGAGCTTTTCTACTGGTATCTGCAGGGACTTTAGCATACGCTCTACGTTAAAATCCATAAGCACCGTGCCTTGGTATAAAAAGGCTTTGCCCTCAAAGACACCGCCCGTGCCCGATATCTTCCTGCCCTCCACCTCTATGTCGTTCCTTGGTCTAAACTCCGCCTTTATGCCAAGCCTTTGAAGACCCTTTGCCACGCCGGTGCATATTTTCCTGGTAAGATCCTCGTAGCTGAGGTTTCCAATGTGGTCTGTGGTGGCTATGACCTCCCAGCCTATTTGAGTTTCGTCAAAGTATATGGCACCACCGCCGGTAATCCTCCTGCCTACCTCTATGCCCTCTCTCTGGGTGTATTCAAGCCTTACCTCCTGCTCTACTGCTTGATGGAAGCCCACCAGCACGCACTCTGGCTTGAACTGTAAAAACCTCACAGTGGGAGGAATTTTGCCCTCCGCCATAAGGTCAAGCATTATCCGGTCAAGGGCTATGTTTTCGTAATGGGGTCTCTGACCCGTATAAAGAACACGCCACATGCCTGCCTCCTTTGTAGGTTGAGGTAAATTTTAGCCCTTTGGAGTCTCTTTTTGATGATATGTGTCAGGTTGGTTTCTAAGGCTATGCCTTAAGCTTTTAGCTGGCATGAGTTTCCTAAGCAAGTTTCAAAGTCTTTGGATAATCCTTGCGGTCTTTCTGGGCTTGTATATGAGCGGGTTTGAGCCTCTGAGGCAGACCGCAGGCTACCTTATTGCACCTTCTTTGATACTTATGATCTTTGGTCTCTTTCTGAGCATGCCCCTCTCTGAGCTACTAAGAGCTTACAAAAGCCAAAGGTTTTTCTTTCTTAGCCTTCTTGTCAACTTTGTGCTTACGCCCTTGCTTGCCTACCTCCTTGGCTATCTCTTTTTGTCAGAGAGCCCTGCCCTCTGGGTAGGCTTTGTTATGCTTTTGGCGACGCCTTGCACCGACTGGTATCTTATCTTTACCGCCATGGCAAGGGGCAACCTTCCTCTTAGCCTTTCCATACTTCCCATAAACTTCCTGCTTCAGATAGCCCTTCTGCCTCTCTATCTTGAGCTCTTTTTCTCAAAAGAGGGTTTTGTGGACCTGGGGTCGGTTTTGAAAAGCATAGTCTTTGTTATAGTCCTGCCCTTTGTGCTTGCCCAGCTTCTCAGAAAGTTAAAGCTTTCGGAGAGGTTCTCCTTTTTGGAGAAAAGCCAGAGCCTTTTGCTTTCCCTTGCGGTCTTTGGTATGTTTGCCTCTCAGGGAGAGGCGGTAAAGGGCAACCCCCTTCTTTTCCTTGAGATGCTCCCACCTCTTCTTATCTTCTTCCTCTTTGCCTTCCTACTTGGCACGGTTTTGGGAAGACTTTTCCTAAAAGACTACAAGGACACCGCAAGCCTGACCCTCACCCTCATGGCAAGAAACTCCCCCATAGCCCTCGCCATAGCCCTCACAGCCTTTGAAGACCAACCACTTATTGCCTTGGCTTTGGTTATAGGACCTCTCGTTGAGCTTCCAGTCCTTTTCATAGCCAGCAGGGGGCTTTTGTTCCTAAGGAAAGCGGGCTTATAATCTATACATGCCCTTTATAACAAACAGCGGGAAAAAGAGCCTAGAAGACCGCCTGAAAGAAATCGTGTCAAAAACTAAGGAAATAAACATCCTTGTGGGCTTTTTCTACTTTTCTGCAGTGCCTTCTTTGTATGAGAGCATAAGGGCTTTGGATGAGAAGGGACAGCTAAAGGAAGGACACATAAAGGTTTTGGTGGGGCTTGATGTGGACCAGCATGTTGGAAACCTCTATGAGTATGCTTTTGAAGTAAAGAGATTTACAAACAAGAACCTATTGGAGGAGAACTTCCTAAGGTCCATAGAGAGAGCCTTTACATCCTCATATACTGATATAGAAGAGATAAACAATCAAGTGAGGTTTTTCCTAAGGCTTTTGCAAGAGGGGAAATTGCAGATAAGAAAGACAAGAAAACCAAATCACGCAAAACTATACCTTTTTATCTTGGAAGATATCATAACACCGCACCTTTTTATAACCGGCAGTAGCAACCTCACCATGGCTGGACTGAGTGCGCAGGAAGAGTTTAATGTGGAGATAAAGGACTACGGCTTTGAAGAGGCAAAGAGATACTTTGATGACCTTTGGAAGAGTGCGGTAGCCCTTGAGCCAAATAAAGTAGTAGAAAGCATAAACACGAAGACCTTCTTGAAAGAACTAACACCCTTTGAAGCCTACGTGCACGCTCTAAAGACATACCTGCAGACCTACACTGACCTTTCGGAGAATTCAGAAAGAAACATTCGCAACATATTGGAAGAGGCAAAATACAAAGCCTACAGCTATCAGGTGGAAGCCATAGCCCAAGCGGAAAAGATACTGCAGACCCACGGGGGCGCTATCCTTGCGGACGTAGTAGGGCTTGGTAAGTCTGTTATAGCAACCGCAGTGGCTAGAGTGATAGGAGAAAGGGGTATAGTGATAGCACCGCCTCACCTTGTGGGAGATGAAAATGGAAAATACGGCTGGAGAAAATACTTGGCAGACTTTGACCTACATGGATGGCGGGTCTACTCGTTAGGCAAACTGGAGGACGCACTGGAGTATGTGAACAACCACGAGGACATAAAGGTAGTTATAGTGGACGAAGCCCACCGCTTTAGAAACGAAAACACCCTAAGCTACCACCTTCTTCACCAAATATGCAAAGGCAAAAAGGTCCTACTCCTTAGTGCCACACCCTTCAACAACCGTCCCTCTGACATATTCGCCATGCTAAAACTCTTTACTATACCCAAACGTTCCAGCATAGTCTTTGACGAAAACCTAAAGGCGAAGTTTGACAAGTTTGAAAGGGACTTTGAAAAGCTATCCTACATAAAAACCTACCACAACTCAAAAAGACAAAGGAACAGAAGGGTAGCCCAAAGGTATTACAAGGAGCTTTTTGGAGAAGAGCAGATAGACATGAAAAAGGTCCAAGAAAGGGCAAAGAATATGGCACAGGAGATAAAGAGCATAATCCAGCCTGTGGTCATAAGAAGAAACAGACTTGACCTGAAATACTATCCAGAGAAGTTGGACCTGCCGGAGGTAAAAGACCCCATAGAGCAGTTTTTTGAGCTAAGCCCGGAGCAGTCAAAGTTTTACGACGAGGTTATACAAGCCTTTGAGGATATAGAGGAAGGAGGACGCTTTAGCGGAGCTATATACTTTCCAGAAAGATACAAAAAAGAAAGAGAGCCGGAGGGAGAGGACTTTACATACCTGTCGCAGAAGAACCTCTATAGCTTTATGAGAAGGCTTTTGGTAAAAAGGTTTGAAAGTAGCTTTTGGGCTTTCAGACAGAGCATAGAAAGGTTTCTAAGAATACACAGAAATACTTTGGAATTTATCCAAAAAACGGGCAAGTTTGTCATAGACAGGAAACTAGTGGAGCAAGTTTTGAATGCAGAGGATGAAGAGGAGATAATGAACCTACTTTCCCAGTTTGAAAAAAATCTAGAGGAGAAGAGGAGATTTCCCAAATACGAAGAGGTTTACGACCTAGAGGACATGAAAAGGGCAGGAGAGTTTGTGGAGGACATACAAAGAGATATAAAACTTTTTGAGGAGCTTTTGGAAAGGTTCGACAAGGTAGGACTAAGCCATCAAGACCCAAAGGCAGAAAGGCTAGTAGAAACCATAAGGGAATTTTTGAAAGATAGGAAGGTGGTGGTCTTTACCGAGTATAAGGACACTGCGGAGTATCTGAAGAGAGTATTGCAGGAGGCTTTTGGTGGACAGGTGCTTGTTGCCTACGGAAGCCTAAGTAGGTCAACCCTAGAGGAGATACAAAAAAACTTTGACGCCAGCAGTCCAGAGCAAAAAGACCAATACAAGATTTTGGTGGCTACAGACAAGCTTTCAGAGGGCATAAACCTCAACAGGGCAGGTGTGGTGATAAACTACGACATTCCTTGGAACCCCGTGCGTGTTATCCAAAGAGTGGGAAGGATAAACAGGATAGGGAAAAAACTCTACCAAGAGCTCTATATTGTGAACTTTTTCCCCACAGAAAGAGGTGCGGACATTGTGCGCTCCAGAGAGATAGCCCAGAACAAGATGTTTATGATACACAAGGTTTTGGGAGAGGATGCCAAGATATTCTCGCCCGACGAAGAGCCTACTCCCTCAGACCTCTACAAACGACTAAACACATACCAAGAGCTGGAAGAAGAGAGCTTTATTACCAAGGTCAGGAAAGAGTTTGAGGAGATAAGGAAAAACTATCCAGAGCTTGTAAAGAATTTAGAAGGTATTCCGCAAAGAGTTAAGGTGGCAAAAAGGCACACAGAGGAAAACCTTGTGGTGCTTATAAAGAAGGGAGATGACCTTTTTGTGGCATACAAAAGACCACAGGAAGAGCACAAAATAGTGAGCTTTGAGCAAGTCTATGAGCACATAAGGGCAAAGCCAGAGGACCAAGCACTTCCCCTCTCTGCAGGTTTTTGGCAAGCCTACTCAAAGGTATTGGAAGGCTCTCTAAAAGACCCAAAAACTTCCTCTCGTGATGTGGAAAGTCAGGCACTAAATGTGCTAGGGTCTTTGCGTCAAAGGGAAGACCTTCCCACGCCACTAAGGGACTTTTTGCAGGACCTTGCGGAGGAGATAAGGGAGCTTGGCACTCTTTCTGAGTATGCCCTAAGGAGGATAATAGAGTGGGAAAGGCTTGACTTGGAAAAACTGCAGGAAAGCATAGCAGAGTTTATGAAAAGCTACAGAAAGCCAAAGGTAGAGCAAAAGGTTTTAGAGCCAGTTTATATAATATCCATAGAAAACCAGGTGCAATAACATGCAGGAGCTGATAAGGAAGCTTATTGAGGATTTTAGCAAGGATAGGCTGAAGGAGTTTTTGGATGAAAAGGCGGACTTTGAGTTTAGGGAAGAGTTTTACAGACCAGAAGGTATTTTTTCTGAGATAGAGCTTGTGGCAGAAAGGGAGCTG
>JAXSPD010000003.1:0-52407 GCA_037926845.1 Candidatus Pampinifervens yunnanense
TTCCTCTATCTCTCTAATCTTCCTTGCCACAGGCTCAACCGCAGTTCTTCTATCCCATATGACAAAGCCTATGAGAATGCCCATACCTCCAAATAATATGCCAAAGCCCCAATAAAGAAAGGTTCTTAATTCGTCAAACTGTCTTTGCGTGTCTTTTTTTAGTTCGTCTATCTGTTTTTTTAGGTCATCTATCTGTTTTTGGAGATATTTTTGCCCTTCTTCCAGCCTTATAATTCTATCCCTATCTTCCTGAGTAAAAGGAACTTCCTTTGCCAAGGCGATAGCAAAAAGCATTAGGATAAGAGCAACCAATCTCAAATCAAACCCTCCTTTTTTGCAATTTCCTTTATCTCAGGGTCTTTTCGTGCAAGCTCTTTTATAAATCTTTCTATCTTCTCTTCCTTTTCCTCAATTTCTCTTAGCTTTCTCGCCACAGGCTCAACCGCAGTCCTCCTGTCCCATATGACAAAGCCTATGAGAATGCCCATACCTCCAAACAATATACCAAAGCCCCAATAAAGAAAGGTTCTTAATTCGTCAAACTGTCTTTGCGTGTCTTTTTTTAGTTCATCAAACTGCCTTTGTGTGTCCCTTTTAAATTCGTCTATCTGCTTTTGCAAGTGCTTTTGACCTTCTTCCAGCCTTTCTACCTTGAGCTCCACGTTTCTAATCCTATCCCTATCCTCTTGTGTAAAAGGCACTTCTTTAGCTAATGTGATAACAAAAAGCATTAGGACAAGAGCAACCAATCTCAAATCAGACCCTCCTTTTTTGCAATTTCCTTTATCTCAGGGTCTTTTCTTGCAAGCTCTTTTATAAATCTTTCTATCTTCTCTTCCTTTTCCTCAATTTCTCTTAGCTTTCTTGCCACAGGCTCAACCGCAGTCCTCCTGTCCCATATGACAAAGCCTATGAGAATGCCCATACCTCCAAATAATATGCCAAAACCCCAATAAAGAAAGGTTCTTAATTCGTCAAACTGTCTTTGCGTGTCCCTTTTAAGTTCGTCTATCTGCTTTTGTAAGTGTTTTTGACCTTCTTCCAGCCTTATAATCCTATCCCTATCCTCTTGTGTAAAAGGCACTTCCTTTGGCAGTGCAATGCTAAAGACAAGGAGCAAGACCACCAAAAACTTCATAACTCAACCCTCTATAACCTTGACTACAACCTTCCTCTCCCTTGGTCCGTCAAACTCTGCAAGGAATATGGCTTCCCATGTGCCAAGCACAAGTTCTCCTTCCTCTATGGGTATGACCCTTGAGTTGCCTATTATGGCACTTCTTATATGGGCTGCCGAGTTTCCCTCTGAGTGGGCATAGCTGTCCCTCCATGGTATTATCTTCTCAAGGGAATAGGTTATGTCTTTTATCACATCTGGGTCTGCACCCTCGTTTATAAACACGCAGGCAGTGGTATGAGGAACATACACAAGACACATGCCAGACCTCACACCAGAAGCTCTAACCACTTCTCTTACTTGATTGGTGATGTTCACAAAGCTCGTATGTTTTGTGGTTCTGACCTTTATTATAGCCATGCTACTTGAGGGTCATTTTAAAGATGCACCTTTCGTGGCCTTGGGCTCTGCAGGCTACCTCTTTGACGCTCACCTTCTTATCAAGAAGCTCACTTAGAAAGCCTTCAAAGAAACCGGCCATGGGCTCACACACCGGACTCTTGCTCTGACCCACCGCCTCCACCAGAATGGAGCCATCAACCCTTATCTCCATCTTATCAAGGTCGTATTCAAAAACATCCAGGAGCCTTGAGGACTCGGCTATAACCGTTAGCACATCAAGGGCTTCGTCCAGCCTGTCCGTATATATGCCATACCTTTCCTTTAGTATCTTTGCACCCTTTTTCCCGCCGAAGTTAGTGGCTTTTTTTATGACCTTATCTATGCCCAGTTTGCTGAGCTTGTATATGTCCCTGTAGCCGTCCACCAGTGCAGCACGATGCACAAGCACAGATTCCCGCTCAATTGCCTCCGCAAGGGCTCTGAACTTATCCTTTAAATATTCCATCCCATACTCCTGAGCCTTTCCAAACCTTCCTCGGATATTTTATCCCTGCTCCAAGCAGGCTCAAATACAAAGTTTACCACAACATCCTTCAAATCTGGAAAGGTTTTAAGTATATGCTCCCTTATGTGCTGAGCAAAAAAGCCTCTTGCAGGGCAGGAAGGCACCGTAAGGGTCATGTCTATGTATGCTACTCTGTCTTTGACCTGCACGCCGTAGATAAGCCCAAGGTTCACTATATCTATGGGTATCTCTGGGTCCTTTATCTCCTTAAGTTTTTCCAAAAGTTCAAGCTCCATCATTTAGAATAAATATAAGACTTTTCCCACTGCAAGGCGGTTCTTATGATAAATTCAAGGTCGTTATATTGGGGCTTCCAGCCCAGTATCTCCATGGCTTTCCTGCTGTCTGCCACGAGGGCTGGCGGGTCCCCTTCACGCCTTGGGGCGTATCTTACCTCAAAGTCCACACCGGAGACCTCCTTTACCTTGTTTATAACTTCAAGCACCGAGTAGCCCATGCCGTAGCCCACGTTGAAAACATCGCTCTGACCGCCGCCCATGAGGTAGTCCAAAGCACTTATGTGGGCTTGGCATAGGTCCATCACATGCACATAGTCCCTAATGCATGTGCCATCCGGGGTAGGATAATCTGTGCCAAAGACCTCAAGGTAGGGTATCTGCCCCGTTGCCACCTTCACAGCCCTTAGTATGAGGTGGGTTGGCTCTTTGCTTACTTGCCCAATCTTGCCCTCGGGGTCCGCACCGGCTACGTTGAAGTATCGGAGGATGGCATACTTGAGCCCGCTGGCATAGGCAAAATCCCTTATTGCCTGCTCCGCAAATAGCTTGCTCCAGCCGTAGGGGTTTATGGGCTTTGTGGGGTCGTCTTCCTTGACAGGTATGCTCTCTGGTATACCGTAGACTGCGGCGGTGGAGGAGAATATGAGGTATTCTGTGCCAGCCCTGTGCATCGCCTGAAGGAGGTTGAGCGTGCCCATAAGGTTGTTTTCGTAATAAACAAGAGGCTTTCTTACGCTCTCTGGCACTTTGACCTTTGCGGCAAAGTGGATAACCGCATGGGGCTTAAACTCAAGGAAAACCTCCTCAAGGGCTTTGTAGTTTAGAAGGTCTACCACCTTGAGGTCTCCGTATAGCACCGCCCAAGGGTTGCCTTCAGAGAGGTTGTCCACGGTAAGAACCTCGTGGTTTCCTTCCCCGAGGAGCTTTACCATATGAGAGCCTATGTAGCCTGCTCCCCCTGTTACTAATATTCGCATAGTGCAATTATATATCAATCCTCAAGGTTCTGTGCCAGATAATCCGCCAAGTGCAAGACCTCCTGTCCCGTTTTATGTTTTTTAACTCCATCCTTTAAATTAAGCACACAGCCTGGGCAGGTGGTAAGCACCACATCCGCTTGAGTTTTCTGAAGGTCTTGGACCTTTTCCTTTTGTATTTGGTCTGACATTTTGGGGTTTGTTATGGAAAAGAGCCCTGCAAAGCCACAGCAAGATTTGTCCTTTTCCGCCTTTCTCACTTCGTCGCCTTCAATCCTTTCCATTACACCGTAGAAGACCTTGTCGCTTGTTTTCATGGCACTATAGGAGTGGCAGGGCACGTGGAAGGTGAGGACTTTTCCAGAGCCTTTGAATTTCAAAGGGCTTTTGAAGACTATTTCCGCAAAGTCGTAGACGGGTTTTTGCAGTTTATAGTCTTCCTGCAAAGCTCCACCGCAGGTGGGACAGGCAACCACCACTGCGTCAAACTCATACTTTTCCATCTCTTTGAGGTTATGGTCTCTTAATCTCTCAAAGGCAGGAAGGTTTCCAGAGTAGTAATGGGGTGCACCACAGCACTTTATATCCTCTGGGACAACCACCGTGTAGCCTGCTTTGTTCATTAGCCTTATTACACTCTCCCCTGTCTTTCCATAAAAGGCGTCTATCATACAGCCCGTAAAGAACAAAAGCCTTCCCTTTTCTTCCTGAGCCTTAAAGACCTTACCTCTTAGTCCAAAAGCCTCTGCAGTGGGCTTTGGCATAAACTTCACCGCGCCGGTGGGAAAGGGCGTTTTTATCTCTCCAAAAGGCAAGGGGCTAAGAAGTTTACCAGCTAACTTTACCACCTTTCTACCTGCCTTTGACTGCAAGAGCTCCAAGGACTTCAGACCAAGACTTTTTACCATTCCCTGTCCTAAATTATCCCTTTGCATATCTCTTGCATGGACCAAAATCTCCTTATATTCCACGTTGTTGGGACATATCCACTCACATCTTCTACACATGGCACACTGGTCCCATTGCTTGGCAACCTCTTCAGAGAGGGGTAGCTCTCCCCTTACCACCATCTCCGCAAGGGCAAGCCTTCCACGGGCAAAGCCTGCCTCCTCTTGTATGTATGGGTATGTGGGGCATACAGACTTACAAAGTCCACATTTTACACACTTCTGTGCAAGGTCAAGGGGAAGCTCTACAAACTTTTCCATAGTCTTACTAAATATATGGCTCTTGGCAGTGGTTGAATTGACCAAAAGCAGGTTATAATTTTGTATTCTTGAGCGGGTGTGGCGGAACTGGCAGACGCGCAGGACTTAGGATCCTGTGGGCATAGCCCGTGAGGGTTCGACTCCCTCCACCCGCACCAAGAATAGGAGGTTTGCATGAAGGTTAGCGTAGAAGACAGGCAGGGGCTTTTTAAAAGCCTCAAGGTTGAGGTGGAAGGCGATATAGTGAGGTCTGCCCTTGATGAAGTTTACAACTACCTTAAGCAAAACGCAGAGGTGGAAGGCTTTAGAAGGGGCAAAGCACCTCTTTGGGTCATTAAAGCCAAGTTCAAAGAATACATACAGGAGGAGGTGGGCAAAAAGGTGGCAAATGCCACGTTAGCGGGAGCCATACAGGAAAGCGGGCTAAAGCCGGTGGCGGACATATACCTTGAAAGCGTCCACTTGGAAGAGCCCTCTCATAAGCTGAGCTACAGCGTGTCCTTTGAGGTTCCCCCGGAGTTTGAGACTCAAAACCTTGAGGGGCTTGAGGTGGAGATAAGGAAGGTAGAGTTCAGCGATGAGTTGGTAAAGAGAAGGATAGAGGAGATAAGGGAGGAGCATGCCATCTGGGAACCCGTAGAGAGGGAAGCAAGGGAGGGCGACCTGGTGGTAGTGGACTACAGGGTTGAGGAGACAGAAAGCGGTGAGCACACCGAAGGAGAAACCTCAGGGGTCATAGGGACAAAAACCTTCAGAGAAGAGATAGAGAGAGAGCTTGTAGGAAAGAAAGAAGGTGACAGCTTTGTTCTTGAGGACCTAACTCTCTACGACACAGAAGGCAAACCTGCGGGCAAGGCAAGGGTGGAGATAACTGTAAAGAGCATAAAGGAGAAGGTGCTTCCAGAGCTCAACGACGACTTTGCAAAGGAGCTTGGGCTTGGTGAAACATGGGCACAGGCAGAGGAGAAGATAAGGGAAGAGGTAAGGGCAAGCATTGAAAACATGAAGAAAGCCATGATAGCGGATGCGGTAGCCATAAAGCTAGTCCAAATGCACCAGTTTGATGTCCCTCAGACCCTTCTCCAGAGGGAACTGTCGCACCTTGTAGAAAGGAGGGTAAGGGAGCTATCCCAATGGGGGATAGACCCCAAGTATTTAGACTACAGAGCCATAGCTCAAGAGCTCACACCGCAGGCAGTTTTCAACATAAAGCTAAGGTTTATACTGGATAAATACGCACTCCAGAAGGGTTTCCAAGTTAGCCCAGAGGAGCTACAGCAGAGGATAGAAGGCTTGGCACAAGCCTATGAGCGCACACCAGAGGAGATGAGAGAATTTCTGCAAAGAGAAAACCTCCTGATAGTCCTTGAGGAGGACATAAGGAGGGAAAAAGCTCTTGAGGACATAATTTCAAAGGTGGTGGTCAAAGAAACAGAGGAGGAAAAGGATGAAAATACTTGACCAACTTGTTCCCATAGTCATTGAGCAGACGCCAAGGGGCGAAAGAGCTTACGACATATACTCAAGGCTTTTACAGGACAGGATAGTCCTATTGGGCTTTCCCATTGACGACCACATAGCCAACCTTATCGTGGCACAGCTACTTTTCTTAGAGGCTCAGGACCCTGACAAGGACATATACATGTATATAAACTCGCCAGGTGGTTCTGTCACCGCAGGCATGGCAATATACGACACCATGCAGTATATAAAGCCCGACGTGGTTACCATATGCCTTGGTCAGGCAGCATCCATGGGTGCGGTTTTGCTATCTGCGGGTGCAAAGGGTAAAAGGTATGCCCTACCCCACTCAAGGATAATGATACACCAACCCCTTGGAGGTATATCAGGTCAGGCGACAGACATAATAATCCATGCGGAGGAGATAAGGAGAATAAAGCATATGCTAAACGAAATCCTATCAAAGCACACTGGACAGCCCTTAGAAAAGATTGAAAGGGATGTGGAAAGGGACTATTTTATGTCCGCTCAGGAAGCTATGGAATACGGCATAGTGGACAAGGTAATAGAAAAGAGGAGCTAATATGTCAAGAAAGAGACAGGAAAACCATTGCTCTTTTTGTGGAAGGTCTCAGAGCGAGGTTTTGGTGCTAATAGCAGGACCAAACGATACCTTCATATGCGACCGGTGCGTGGAGGTATGCAACAACATAATAAAGGAGCAGAAAAAACAGCTCAGCTATAACCTCTCAAAGGAAGTCCCCACGCCAGAAGAGATAAAAAGACAACTTGACCAGTATGTGATAGGACAAGAAAGGGCAAAGAAGGTGCTTTCTGTGGCGGTTTACAATCACTACAAGAGGATAAGGGCAAAGGACCTGGGGCTTAGCCTTGACGATGTGGAAGTGGAAAAGAGCAACATTTTACTCATAGGACCCACTGGTTCTGGTAAAACCTTGCTTGCCAAAACCTTGGCAAAGATACTGGATGTGCCCTTTGCCATATCGGATGCCACCACTCTCACAGAGGCTGGGTATGTGGGAGAGGATGTGGAAAATGTTCTTGTAAGGCTTTTGCAAAACTGTGGCTACGATGTGCAGGCAGCCCAGAGGGGTATCGTATACATTGATGAGATAGACAAGATAGCCAAAAAAGCTGGCATAAACCCTTCTATAACGAGAGATGTCTCTGGCGAGGGTGTCCAGCAGGCACTTTTGAAGATAATAGAAGGAACCATTTCCAACGTGCCACCACAGGGAGGAAGAAAGCACCCCCATCAGGAGTTCATACAGATAGACACCACAGACATTCTATTTATATGCGGTGGTGCCTTTGTGGGGCTTGAGGACATAGTAAAGAGGAGGCTTGGAAAGTCTGTGGTAGGCTTTGAGGCAGAGATAAGAAAGTTTGATAAAGGAGAAAACCCGCTCCACTTTGTGGAGGTGGATGACCTTGTTCACTATGGGCTAATACCGGAATTTGTAGGAAGGCTGCCCGTGATTGCAGTCCTTGATGAGCTTACAGAGGAGGAGCTAATAAGAGTTCTCGTAGAACCAAGAAACGCCCTTGTAAAGCAATACAAAAAACTCTTTGAAATGGAGGGTGTAGAGCTTGAGTTTACAGAGGATGCCCTTGTGGAGATAGCAAGGGAGTCTATAAGGAGAAAAACCGGGGCAAGAGGTTTGAGAGCCATAATGGAAGAACTTATGCTTGATGTGATGTTTGAGATACCCTCTATGCGTGGCGTTAAAAAGGTGGTTTTTGACGGTGAGACGGTTAGAAAAAGGGTAAAGCCCAACTATATCCTCAAGGAAGCTGTTTAAAGGTGGGTATGTCATGGAATATATGAAGCTAACACCAGACCTCTACACAGGCATAGAGGATATGGACCAACAACACCAGGGCATAGTAGACCGCATAAACACCCTTGCGGAGCTTCTCAGCAAAGACCTAACAAGCCAAGCCATAGAATTCTACCGCTCGGAGCTGCTGCCCTTTGTGAAATGGCATCTACAAGAAGAGGAGAAGTTTATGGAAAGCTTCTCATACCCAGAGCTTGAAGAGCACAAAAGGCATCACGCATGGGTGATAGAGCTATTCACAAAGCTTGGGGAAGAGATGGAAGACAAAAAGCAGGTAAGACAAGCCATGGCTATTTTGACAGGATGGCTCTATGGGCATGTGGGTAGAGTGGACAAGAGGTATGGAGAGTTCTGTAAAAAAAATGGTTGCAAATTGCTAATTTAATGGTATGCTTTTTAACAAGGAGGTTTACAACATGAAAAAGACCCTACTTGCTATTGCACTTTTCTCTGGCTTTGGCTTTGCCCAGCAGAAGTTTGCCTGCGTGGACCCCAACAGAATACTCTCTGAGTCCAAACTGGTAAAAGATAAGCAGACGCAGTTGAGGGCAAAGGTAGAAGAGTATCAGAAACAGCTAGACCAGATAAACAAAAAGCTTGAGGACCTTAAAAAACAGATAGAAAGTAAAGGAGTGGCCCAGAACGTAAGAGATCAAAAGATAAAAGAATACCAGAAGACTGAAGCAGAAGGCATGGAGATTCAGCAGAAGGCCCAGAAGGAACTATCAGAGATAAGGGGTAAAATGGAAGATGAGATAATATCCAGAGTAAGAAGCATATCAGAGGATATAGCAAAAAAGCAAGGCTTTACAGGTGTGCTGGACTGCTCCGCCTTTGTTTACAGGTCTGCGGACATAGATATTACTACGGAGGTCATCCAAAGACTTGACCAGCAGAAATGAAACTTTTAGACCTTGCGAACCTTCTAGGGGGTTATCTCCACGGGGACCCAGAAGGGAAAATTATAGGTGTATCATCCCCAGAGAACCCACGGGAGGGGACTGTGGTCTTTTGCCAAAACCTAGAGCAAGTGGAAAAACTAAGAGACAAGGATGTTGTAGTTGTAGTATCTGAGGAGGTAGACTTTCCAAGCTATATAAGGGTAAAGGATGTAAAACTAGCCCTCTCAAGGTTCCTACAGACCCTATATAACGAAGAACATCCCACGGGAATATCCGAAAAGGCGCACGTGGAAGAAGGTGTGAGGCTAGGAAGGGATGTTTATGTGGGTCCCTTTGTATACATAGGAAAGGGTGCGGTTCTTGATGATGGCGTAAAGGTTTATCCCTTCTGCTACATAGGCGAGGGTGTAAGGATTGGCAAAAACAGCGTGCTTTTTAGCGGTGTGCATGTGTATCCAGGTTGTGTGATAGGTGAGGGGGTGCGCATTCACAGCGGTTCTGTGATAGGTGCAGACGGCTTTGGATACTATGTGGGTCCGGAGGGAATAATAAAGCTAAACCACATAGGCAAGGTGCTCATAGAAGACCATGTGGAGATAGGTGCGAACACCTGCATAGACAGGGCTCTCATAGACCAAACGGTTATTGGGGAAAACACAAAGATAGACAACCTTGTGCAGGTAGGACATAACTGCAAGATAGGTCAGGACAACTTAATAGTCTCTCAGGTGGGACTGTCGGGCAGTGTGAGAACTGGTAGAGGGGTTATTTTGGCTGGACAGGTTGGGGTGGCAGACCATGTGGAAATAGGGGATAAGGCGGTGGTCTCTGCCAAAGCAGGTGTGTCAAAAAACCTTGAAGGTGGCAAGGTATATGGAGGAGCTATCCCAGCCATGGAATGGTCAAGATGGAAACGACTTTACGCCTATATTTTAAAACTGCCAGACCTTTTTAAGGAGAAAAGGCATGAGAATAAGAATAGCCCACAGCCCTGACTCGGATGATGCCTTTATGTTTTATGCCCTCACTGCAGGCAAGATAGATACGGAGGGCTTGGAGATTGAGCATGTGCTTGCGGACATTGAAACCCTCAACAGAGAAGCCCTTAAGGGCACTTATGAGGTCTCCGCCATATCCTTCCATGCCTATCCTTATGTGGCAGACAAATATCTGGTGCTACCCAGCGGTGGAAGTGTGGGAGAAGGCTATGGACCTATGGTAGTGGTAAAGGAGCATTTAGAAAGCCTTAAAGGCAAGAGGGTTGCCATTCCTGGCACGCTGACCACCGCTTACCTTGTTCTCAAGCTCTACGAACCGGACTTTGAAGAGGTGGTTGTTCCCTTTGACAGGGTGCTGGATATGGTGGCACAGGGTATAGTGGATGCGGGGCTGGTGATACACGAGGGACAGCTAAGCTACAAAGACAGGGGACTGCAAAGGATGGTAGACCTTGGGCAGTGGTGGCAAGAGAAGACCAGCCTTCCGCTCCCCCTTGGGTGCAATGTGATAAGAAAAGACCTTGGATCTGAGGTAATAAGGAAGATGGAAAGGCTCATGAGAAAGAGCATAGAGTATGCCCTCCAGCACAGAGAGGAAGCCTTGAGCTTTGCAAAGGAGTATGCGAGGGACATAAAAGAAGACATGGAACGCACTGGAAGGTTTGTAAGCATGTATGTAAACCACAGAACGCTGGATTACGGTGAGGATGGCAGGCGGGCGGTAAGACTCTTGCTACAGATGGGCATAGAAAGGGGTATAATTAAGGCTAAGATGCCAGAAGTGATATTTAGCGACGAGGTGAAGGGTCCATGAGCCTTATGCCTGAGGAGTTGATGAATAAACTAAAGGCACATGCCAACTACTTCCCAAGAAAGGAGCAGGCGGTCTTGCTTTGCCTTCATGAGGTTCAAGACCACTACGGACATATTCCCTTCTTTGCCCTAGAAGAGGTGGCAAAGCTCTTGGAAGTGCCACTAAGCCATGTGGAGAATGTGGTTTCCTTCTACGATATGTTTGACAGAGGAGAGCCTGCAAGGCATAGGATAAGGGTATGCGTAAGTGTGGTCTGCAACCTTATGCACTCACAGAAGGTGCTCAAAGCTATAAAGGAGATGCTGGGCATAGAGCCTGGGGAAGTAACAAGGGACGGTAGGTTTAAGCTAATAGGGGTGCAGTGCATAGGTGCCTGCTCAGAAGCACCGTGCTTTATGGTGGACGAAGATACCTATAAATTTGAATCAAAGGAGAAGCTCCATGAGGTCCTATCCCGTTATACCTAACATATACGCGGAGACCACTCTAAACCTTTTGCTCAAGAGAGCTAAAAAGCCCAAGGTGCACACCATAGAGGATTACCTCAAGGACGGTGGTTATCACGCTTTGGAAAAAGCCCTCAACATGAAGCCAGAAGAGATAATAGACTGGGTGGACAAAAGCCAGCTTAGGGGCAGAGGAGGTGCAGGCTTTCCTACGGGCAGGAAGTGGAAGTTTGCGGTGCAAAACCCAGCTCCCAGATACCTCATATGCAATGCAGACGAGTCTGAGCCCGGAACCTTCAAGGACAGAATACTCATAGAAAGAGACCCACACCTTCTCATAGAAGGTATGATAATCTCCGCCTATGCCATAGGAGCAAATGAGGCTTTCATATACATAAGGGGTGAATATCCTGCGGGATACTATATCCTCAGGGATGCCATAGAGGAGGCAAAGAAGAAGGGTTTTCTTGGGAAAAACATACTTGGCTCTGGCTTTGACCTTGAGATTTATGTGGCACGGGGTGCGGGTGCCTACATATGCGGAGAGGAAAGTGCATTAATTGAGTCCCTTGAGGGCAAAAGGGGCTTTCCCAGGATAAAACCGCCCTTCCCGGTCCAATACGGTCTCTTTGGAAGACCCACGGTGGTCAACAACGTGGAGACTCTTTGTAATATTCCCCTTATAGTGGGCATGGGCTGGGAAGAATACAGATACATAGGACCCAGCGACTATCCAGGTCCCAAGCTCTTCCCAGTGAGTGGAAAGGTGAAAAAGCCAGGCGTCTATGAACTGCCCATGAACACCACCCTCAGAGAAGTCATCTTCAAGTATGCAGGTGGGACCATAGGCAACAAAAAGGTAAAGGCGGTCTTCTCTGGAGCCCTTGACTGTTTTTCTGCAGAGGAGTTGGACACGCCCATGGACTACTCACCCTTTGGCTTTGGTGGGACGGGAACGGTTATAGTGCTAACAGAAGAGGACGACATAGTGCAAGCCTGTTTGTGGGTGGCGGAGTTTTACGCCCATGAGAGCTGTGGTCAGTGCACGCCCTGCAGGGTTGGCACCCATGAACAGGCTCACCTTCTTGAAAGGATACTGCACCACCAGGCAGAAGAAAGAGACTGGGAAGGCTTTGAGTTTGTTAACTTGCATATACAACCCACATCCATATGTGGGCTAGGTGCCGTGGCGGGCAGGCTCATACGACAGACCATACAGAAGTTCCCTCAGGAATGGGAAAAATATGGAAGGCTTCAAGGGACATCTGTATGAAAACACTTATTTTGCTTATAGTTTTCTCTTTCAGTCTTGCCTCAGAGGCTCAAAAGTGCGAAAGCAACCCACTAAAAGATAAGGAATACTGCCGGTATTTTTGGGGCTTTTGTAAAAGCCTTGGAGTAAAAAGGCTTGAAGGGATAAAGGCTTGTCTTGAAAGAAGCCAGTCTTATGAAGAGGGAGTTAAGTGCTTTGAAAGGTCTTGGCTTGAAGACCTCTTTAAAAGATAAAGATGAGGAGCTTGAAGCATACCATAAGGTCTCTTATGGAAATTGGCTTTGATGCCTTGTATTTAGAAAAAGAGGCTCTGAAGAGCCCAAAGGAAGGTTTACACAAGGTCAAAGAGCCTGCTGACAGCAAAGAGGAGAGGCTAAAGGCTTTGTATAGAAAACTTGAAGAAGATAAAAGGTGCATCCTCTACGAGGGAGCGAGCGGTTATGTCTTTGGGGAAGGAAATCCTCATTCACCTGTGGTCTTTGTGGGCGAAGCCCCAGGAGAGGAAGAGGACCAACAAAAAAGACCTTTTGTGGGAAGGGCTGGCAGGTATCTCAATCAAAAACTTGAAGAGGTTGGGCTAAGGCGTGAGGAGATATACATAACCAACGTGGTAAAATCAAGACCTCCCGGCAACAGAAAACCCACCGCAAAGGAGATGCAAACCTGCCTACCTTACCTGCGTAAGGAGATAGATATCATAAACCCAAGGCTAATAGTCTGTCTGGGTACCACAGCCCTTGAGGGCATACTGGGAAAGTCCATGCCCATAACCAAGCACAGAGGAGCCTTCTTTGATTATCCCTACGACAGAAGAATAAAGGTCTTCCTCACCTATCACCCCGCTTATATCCTCAGGAACCCAGGAGCGGAGAAGGAGTTCGTGGAGGACCTCAAAAGGATAAAGCAATTTCTCTCAGGTTCTTGAGAGGAAGATTTTTAGATATCCTCCTTCTATCTTTGCACCTACAGGTTCGTAATCTCTAAGCTTTCTGGGAAGGAGAATGTGGCTTTTGAAGTTTCTCCACCTTACCACTATCTCACCCTCACTCTTTAGCACAGAAAGCCCATCCTTTGTGAGGAAGGGAGCCTTAAGCCTTATTGTGTATTCTCCATTATTCTCAAGGAATTCGTATGGCTTTTCCTTATGAAGCACCTTCAAAGGGTCCGAGTCGCCATATATAAGGTCAGACAGAATCTTTAGCCTCTCTTCGCCCACTACTTCGTCCTCCATGAGCGGAACTGTAAAGACGGGAACAGGATAGAAGAGTGCCTGCATGTCCTCGAGGTATCTCTTTTGCGTAAGCACCCACTTTGAAAAGTGCTCACAGCCCTCCACAGAAGGAGGCAAGACCTTGTTGACCACCACCGCATCCACATTGACCCCAAAGAGATTAAAATACATGAAGGCTCTCTGGCTTTCTTTTAGGACCATCTTCTCAGGGTTTGCCACAAGCCTAACAGAGGTTATCTCGGGGTCAACCAGTAGCTCGTCCACGCCTCTGAGCTTTTCGTAGAAGTTTTCAAGAGCCTTGAAATAATCATCATCGGGTATAGGCACATCTGTAAACCTTCGTGCCACAGGTCTTGCTACCTTGAGTATGTTTCTCTCCACATTGAATATCTTTCTCATATACCACTTGAGGACTGTGGGCATAGAAACAAAGCGTAGAGACTCACCAGTGGGTGGCAGGTCAAGCACCAAAGCATCAAACTCGCCCTCTCTGTAGTATTTGTTCACATACAAAAGACTGGTAACCTCCTCCATGCCGGGCAATATAGCAAGCTCTTCAGAGACAATCTGGTCAAGCCCAGTGGTGTTAAAGAGAAGCTCCAAGAACCTATAAACATCGCCCCAATATCTGTCCACCTCTTCCTGTATGTCTATCTCCTGTATGTAAAGGCTATCTGATATTCTTATGGGTAGACCCTTTGCCCTTATTTTCTCTTCCTCTGGCACATCAAAGGCATCCCCAAGGCTGTGTGCTGGGTCAAGGGAAACCACTATGGTCTTGTAGCCAAGAGTGGAAAGCCTGTAGGCGGTCGCCGCCGATATGGTAGTCTTGCCCACACCACCCTTACCAGAAAAAAGAATTACCCTCATAGCGTAGAAAGTATAACACCAAAAGAAATACAGCTTAAACCTCCCTTAAGCCCGTTGATATAACCCCACTAGTGCTTCATGTTCTGCCTCTTGACATAGTCCTGTGGATTAGGTTAAAATGAATAGCCTTGACTGGAAACAGTCGTTAAAAAAGGATTGTTTATGGTATAATTTTTAGCTTGTTATAGAGGTGGAAGCTATGATACAACGGCAGGGTTATGCAAACGTTGCGGATAACTCGGGCGCCAAAAAGGTGCAGATTATAGGTATACCCTATGCTCCTAGAAAGTATGCCACCGTGGGCGATGTGGTCACCGTCACCGTCAAGGTGGCTGCACCCAACAGCCCAGCCAAAAAGGGTAAGGTCTACAGGGCTGTGGTGGTAAGGACGAAGAAAGAGGTAAGACGCCCAGACGGTAGCTACATAAAGTTTGATGATAATGCGGTGGTCCTTCTCAACCAGTATGGAGAACCCCTTGGCACTCGTATACTTGGTCCAATAGCCAGAGAGGTAAGAAATAGAGGCTTTACCAAGCTGGCATCCTTGGCTCCGGAGGTGGTGTGATGGCTCAAAGGATAAAGAAGGGCGACACGGTAGTGGTTCTAAGAGGGAAGGAGAAGGGTAAGACTGGAGAGGTAATAAAGGTTCTTAGAGAAGAAAACAGGGTAATAGTGAAGGATGTGAACCTTGTGAAAAAACATGTAAAAGAAATACCCAATGTAAGAGAGGGTGGCATATACGAGATGGAAGCTCCCATCCATATAAGCAATGTGATGCTTATCTGCCCCAAATGCGAAAAGCCTACAAGGGTGGGCATAAGGACGGTATTGGAGGGAGACACCATTAGAAAATACAGATACTGCAAAAAATGCAACGAAAACATTGACCTTATAAGAGAAAAAGTGAGGGTTAGAGCATGAGCGTGGAGACCAAGTATGTTCCCAGGCTTTACACCAAGTATAAAGAAGAGGTAGTTCCTCAGCTGATAAACCGCTTTGGCTACAAAAACCCCATGGAGGTGCCCAAGATAGTCAAGGTTGTGGTCAACATGGGCGTGGGCGAGGCAGTGGGCGATATAAAGCATCTTGAAAGGGCAACAGAGGACCTCAGAGCCATAACAGGTCAACAACCAGCGGTAAGAAGGGCAAAGAAATCCGAAGCCGGCTTTAAACTCAGAAAGGGTATGCCCGTGGGTTTGAAGGTGACCCTAAGAAAGGAGAGGATGTGGGACTTTTTGGATAAGCTCATATGCGTGGCACTACCAAGGGTGAAGGACTTTAAGGGGCTAAACCCTAGGTCCTTTGATGGCAGAGGAAACTACGCCTTTGGTATAGCAGAGCAGATAGTGTTTCCGGAGATAGACTACGAGAAGGTGGATGCCATAAGGGGTATGGACATCATAATCCATACCACTGCAGAAACAGACGAGGAAGCCTTCTGGCTTTTGTCCCTGCTGGGGCTTCCCATAAGGATCGCAGGAGGTTAATATGGCAAGAAAGGCAAAGGTTGCAAAGGATGTCCTGCATTTTCCAAAATATGCGGTCAGACAGAAAAACAGATGCCCTCTCTGTGGAAGACCCAGAGGTTTCATAAGGCAGTTCGGTATGTGTAGGCTATGCTTTAGGGAGCTTGCCCTCAAGGGCGAGATTCCAGGCATTAAAAAGTCCAGCTGGTAAGGAGGTAAAAGATGGACCCAGTGGCAGACATGTTCTCCACCATAAAGAACGCCATAAGAAGAAGGATGGACTATGTGGATGTGCCCTCTTCGAGACTAAAGGAGTCCATACTGGAGCTTCTCAAAAAGGAAGGCTATATAAAGGGCTGGGAAAGATTGGAAGAGGGCAAGAAAGGCACCCAGTATACCCTGAGGATACACCTCAAATACCTTGACCCAAAGAAGGAAAGAAACGCCATATCCGAGCTTCAAAAGGTTTCCAAACCCGGAAGAAGGATATACACCCCCAAGCACAGGATACCCTATGTGCAGAAGGGGTTTGGCATAGCCATACTCTCCACCGATGCAGGTCTTATAACAGACCACGAAGCCAGAAGGTTGGGCAAGGGTGGAGAGATATTAGCCTATGTATGGTGAGGTGCGGACATGTCAAGGATAGGCAAAAAACCCATTGAGATACCTCAAAATGTGAAGGTAAACCTTCAGAATGGAGAGCTAAGGGTTGAAGGACCAAAGGGTAAGCTCTCCATGAAAGTGCACCCAGACATAAAGGTGAGCCTTGAGGGCAACACTATAAGGGTAGAAAGACCTACAGACCAACCCTTCCATAGGGCTATGCATGGCACAACCGCTGCCCTCATAAGGAACATGATAAAGGGTGTGACTGAAGGCTTTACTAAGGTGCTAGAAGTGGTGGGGCTTGGCTATAGGGCTGCGGTAAAGGGCAACAACTTAGAGCTTAGCCTTGGACTATCTCACCCGGTCATATATCCCATACCACCCGATGTAAAGATAGAGGTAAAAGAAAACAAGATATATGTGAGCGGGATAGACAAGGAAAGGGTGGGTCAGGTATGTGCCCAGATAAGAGCCTTCAGAAAACCCAACGTATACAAGGGTAAGGGTATAAGATACGAGGGTGAGGTGCTCAGGCTCAAGGCTGGAAAGGCAGCCGGAAAGGGTAAGGGTGGTAAGAAGTAAGGAGGTAGTCTATGGCAAAGTTAGGCAGGTATGAAAAGAGAGAAAGAAGGCACAAAAGGATAAGGAAGAAGATAATAGGCACACCAGAAAGACCCAGGCTGTGCGTGTATAGAAGTCTGCATGCCTTCTATGCTCAGATCATTGACGATTCTGGAGGTCAATCAAGAACCCTTGTCTCTGCTTCATCCATAGACCCAGAGTTTGTCCAGCTTACGGGCAAGAGGGGCGGAAAGTCCATAGAAGATGTGCAAAAGGTGGCAGAGCTTCTTGTAAAAAGGGCCACAGAGAAGGGTATAAAAAAGGTGGTCTTTGACAGAGGCGGTTTTCTTTACCATGGGAAGATTAGAGCCTTTGCAGACAAATGCAGAGAGCTTGGTCTTGAATTTTAAAGGAGGCAAAGATGGGTGGCATATCCATTGAAAGGCTTATTGACAACAAGAGAAGAGACCAGAGGATAGCAGAGCTTGAGGACCAGCTACAGATAGAAGAGAGGCTCATATACGCCAAAAGGACCACAAGGGTCACCAAGGGTGGGAAAAGGTTTTCCTTCAGCGCACTTGTTATAGTGGGCGACAGAAGGGGTTTTGTGGGCTTTGGGCTTGGAAAGGCAAGGGAGGTGCCCATAGCCATAGCCAAAGCCATAGAAGACGGAAGGAAACACATAATAAGAGTGCCCATAGAAAACGGAACAGTTCCTCATGATGTAATAGGGCACTATGGTCCTACCATGATAAAGGTTATACCCGCAAGGCGTGGAACGGGTATCGTGGCTGGCGGTGCAGCAAAGCCTATTTTTGAATTGGCAGGTTATACGGACGTGCTTACCAAGCTACAAGGAAGCACAAACCCCAACAATGTGGTAAGGGCGGTCTTTGACGCTCTTCTTAAACTAAGGTCTCTGGAAGAGGTGGCAAGAGAGCGAGGAATAGACTTGGAGGTTCTCAAAAAGCGATACAACATCTACGCAAGAGACCTGCGCATACCATGAGGAGGAAAAACATGGCAAGGCTAAGAGTAAAACTTGTTAGAGGTCTCGCAGGCAAGCCAGAAGCCCAGATAAAGGCTGTCAAAAGCCTTGGGCTTAAAAAGGTAGGTCAAGAAGTCTTGCTTGAGGACAACCCCATGGTAAGGGGTAATATACGAAAGGCGATACATCTTCTTCAAGTGGAGGAGGTTGAAAATGAAACTGCATGAGCTTGCACCCAACGAAGGAGCGGTGAAGGAAAAGAAAAGGGTTGGAAGGGGTATAGGCTCTGGTCTTGGTAAAACCTGCGGGAAGGGGCACAAGGGGCAAAAAACAAGGTCAGGGGACAGAAGGCTTCCTTCATGGTTTGAAGGCGGACAGACACCCCTCCACAAGAGGGTGCCAAAGAGGGGCTTTAGACCCATAAACAGGGTAGAGTATGCGGTGGTGAACCTGAAAACCCTTGAAAGATACTTTGAGGCTGGACAAGAGGTGAGCCCAGAAACCCTTCTCCAGAAGGGGCTTGTAAGGAAGGGCATGCCTGTTAAGGTCTTGGGAGATGGAGAGCTCACAAAGCCCCTCAGGGTGAAGGCTCACGCCTTTTCAGCCTCCGCAAGGCAGAAGATTGAAGCCCTTGGTGGAACCTGCGAGGAGATAAAGTGATAGAGTATATAAAACAGCTCTTTTCCTTGGAAGATTTCAAAAAAAGGCTTGCCTACACGCTTTTTATGCTTGCCATATACAGGCTTGGCAGTCATATCCCACTGCCGGGTATAGACACCACTGCTCTGCAGGACTTCTTCAAGAGCTTTGAAGGAACGCTTTTTTATCTATACGATATCTTTTCAGGGGGAAACCTAAGCAGGATGACCCTCTTTGCACTTGGTGTAATGCCCTACATATCCGCCTCTATAATGATGCAACTTCTTACCGTGGCAGTGCCAGAGCTTCAAAGGCTTGCAAAAGAGGAAGGAGACTACGGAAGGTATAAAATAAACCAGTATACGAGATATCTTACCCTACTTGTAGCCTTTGTGCAGTCTATAGGTATATCCGTGTGGCTTCAGGGGCAGGTGTCGCCCAAGGGAACACCCATAGTGCCAGACACGGGCATTCTTTTCTCCCTAACCACTGTAATAGCTCTAGTATCCTCCACCATGTTCCTTGTATGGGTGGGCGACAGGATAACAGAAAAAGGCATAGGCAACGGCATGTCCTTGCTTATATTCGCTGGCATAGTGGCAGGCTTTCCTAGCGCAGGCATAAGGGTGTGGGATATGCTCAGGAACGGCGACATTTCTCCCTTTGCCTTCGTGGGGGTGATAATCTTCATAATAGCAGTGGTGGTGGGCATTGTGTTCATTCAAGAAGCGGAGAGAAGGATACCCATACAGTATCCAAGAAGGCAGATAGGAAGGCAGGAGGTGATGGGCTCTTCCAGCTACCTACCCATAAAGATAAACCCCGCAGGTGTTATACCCATAATCTTCGCCCAGTCCCTTCTTATAATTCCCTCAACAGTGCTGGGCTTTATACAGCATCCCATAGCCAAAGCCATACATGATGCCTTTAATCCCACCACCCTGCCCTACAACATACTTTATGTGGCTTTTATAATCTTCTTTACTTACTTCTACACCGCAGTGCTTATAAACCCCGTGGATGTGGCGGACAACCTCAAAAAGGCAGGAGCCTTTATACCCGGTGTAAGACCAGGGCAGGATACGCAGAAACACCTTGAATATATCATAAATAGGCTTGCTCTAGTGGGTGCCATATTCTTGAGTGTGGTAGCCATACTACCCATATTCGTAAGCCTATGGCTCAAGGTTCCCTTTTACTTTGGAGGGACCACTGCCCTCATAGTGGTAGGCGTTGCCCTTGATACCATAAACAAGCTGGAGGCTCAGCTCCTCCAGCAAAGGTATACAAAATACCGGAGGAAGGTAAGGTGATAGTGGTCTTCCTTGGACCGCCGGGTTCTGGCAAAGGCACGCAGGCAAAAAAGCTTTCTCAGGAGCTTGGTCTTATGCATATATCCACCGGCGATATCCTCAGGGATGCGGTCAAGAACCAAACCGAATTGGGCAAGAAGGCAAAGGAATACATGGACAGAGGTGAGCTTGTGCCAGATAGTATCATGATAGCCCTCATAGAAGAGGTTATGCCAAAGGAAGGTGGATTTATATTGGATGGCTTTCCAAGGACTGTGCCACAAGCCCTTGCCCTCGAGGAGATGCTAAGGGGCTATAAAAAGGATGTGGACAAGGTTTTCCTCTTTGACCTTTCAGAAGAGGTGGTGGTAGAGAGGCTCTCTGGAAGGCTCATCTGCTCTCAATGCGGTGCAGTCTACCACAGAAAGTATAACCCTCCAAAAGAGGAAGGTGTATGCGACCTGTGCGGTGGCAAGCTAATTCAGAGGGAAGATGACAAGGAAGAGGTGGTAAGAAGAAGATACAGGGTATACAAAGAACAAACAAGTCCTCTCGTTGAATTTTATCAAAAAAGGAATAAATTGATAAGACTGGACGCGAGCCAAGATATACAGGAAGTGAACAAAAGGTTGTTAGAGGTGTTAAGAGATGGGCATTGAGCTTTACTCCTTTAAGGAGATTGAAAGGATAAAAAGAGCTTGCGATGTGGTGGTGGAGGTTTTGCAGGTGGTGGCAAAGGCGGTAAGACCCGGCATATCCACCTACGAGCTTGACCAGATAGCAAGAGAGGAAGCCAAAAAAAGAGGTGCAAAGCCTGCCTTTCTAAACTACAAGCCACCCTTTAGCGATGAAAAGTTCCCAGCCAGTTTGTGTGTTTCCGTAAATGAGGCGGTGGTGCATGGATTGCCAAAGAGGGAACAAATCATAAAAGAAGGAGATATTGTGAGCTTGGACTTTGGAGCCTACGTGGATGGCTATGCAGGAGACTCTGCACTTACGGTGGCCGTGGGAGAGATAAGCAAAGAAAAGGAAATGCTTATGAGAGCCACAAAAGAAGCCCTTGAGGAGGCGGTAAAAGTCTGCGTGCCGGGTAATTGGGTCTCAGACATCGTGGACGCTATCTATAGGGTAGCAAAGAAATACGGTCTTTACCCCCTTAAGAACCTTGGCGGTCATGGCATAGGGAGAAAGGTGCACGAAGACCCCTTTATACCCAACCATCCTGACACCCTGAAAAGGGAAAAGAAGGACTATAAGCTCAGGCAGGGCATGGTGGTTGCCCTTGAACCCATGCTATCCCTCGGCACAGAGGAAATATCCCACGATGGCGACCGCTGGACGGTGATAACCGCAGACAAAAGTCCTGCTGCCCATTACGAGTATGTGGTAGCCATCACCAAACAAGGACCCATAGTGCTAACGGAGTTCAAGGATGGCTAAAAAGAAGGGAGAAGAAAAGCAGAAGGAAAAGGGTATAGTGCTTGAGGGCGAGGTGCTTGAAGCCTTGCCCAACGCCATGTTTAGAGTCAAGTTGGAAACAGGGCACGAAGTGCTCGCCCATGTGTCTGGCAAGATGCGCATACACTTCATAAGGATACTGCCCGGCGACAAGGTAAAGGTGGAGCTATCCCCCTACGACCTGACCCGTGGAAGGATAGTCTACAGGGGATGATTTGTGGTATAATTTTTAGCTTACAAGGAGGTAAGCATGAAGGTAAAGCCTTCTGTTAAACCCATATGTGCCAAGTGTAAGGTGATAAGGAGAAAGGGAAGAGTGATGGTTATATGCGAAAATCCAAAGCACAAACAAAGGCAGGGCAGTTAAGGAGGTAGAAAATGGCAAGGATAGCAGGCGTGGACCTTCCAGACGGTAAAAAGTTGGAGGTAGCCCTTACTTATCTCTATGGCATAGGCTGGACAAGGGCAAGGGAGATATGCCAAAAGACCGGCATACCGGGCACCAAAAGGCTAGGAGAGCTTACACCAGAAGAGCTAAACACCATAAGGAAGTTTATAGAGCAAAATTACACGGTGGAGGGCGACCTAAGAAGAGAAGTGCAGATGAACATAAAGAAGCTCATAGACATGGGATGCTACCGTGGCATGAGACATGTAAAGGGTCTGCCCGTTAGGGGTCAACAGACAAGAACCAACTCAAGAACCAGAAAGGGTAAAAGAAAAACCGTGGGCGGGACAAAGAAAAAGATAGCAAAGTAAGGAGGTAATGAATGGCAAGAAGGCAACAGCAACCCAAAAAGCAGAAAAAAACCGTGACAGAAGGCATAGTTCATATACTGAGCACCTTTAACAACACCATAGTGACCATAACGGATAAACAGGGCAACACCCTCGTTTGGGAAAGCGGTGGCACAGTTGGGTTCAAGGGCACAAGGAAAAGCACACCCTACGCCGCACAGCTTGCAGCACAGAAGGCAGCCAAGAGGGCAATCCAGGAGTATGGTCTCCAGGAAGCAGAAGTTAGGGTAAAGGGTGCAGGTGCCGGAAGGGAATCTGCCCTAAGGGCTATCTACGCTGCGGGAATAAAGATAAAGGCTATAAGGGATATAACACCCATTCCTCACAATGGATGCAGACCACCAGCCAAGAGGAGGGTTTGAAGTATGGGTAGGTATATAGGACCTCAGGTAAGGATTGACAGAAAGTTAGGTGTAGTGGTATCTGGTAAAAAAAGCGCTCCAAAGACACTCGCCAGGAGGAACTTCCCACCTGGTCAGCACGGAAGGACAAAGGGCAGAAGAAAGAAGCTGACAGAATACGGCATAAGGCTTATGGAAAAGCAAAAGCTCAAGTTCCTCTACGGCGGTTTGAGGGAAAAACAGTTTAAGAGATACTTTGATGAAGCCTCTCGGTCCAAAGGCAACACGGGACAGGTGCTTCTCCAACTACTAGAAAGAAGGCTAGATAATGTAGTCTATAGGCTTGGCTTTGCCAGCACCAGGAGACAGGCAAGGCAGTGGATTGTGCACGGGCACTTTTTAGTAAACGGCAAAAAGCTGGACATACCCTCCTACAGGGTAGAAGTGGGAGACATAATAGAACTAAAGCCCTCTTCCAGAGATATACCCCAGGTTCTAGAAAACATAGAAAACATAGACCCCAGGAGTGTCCCCCCTTGGCTTGAACTGGATAAGGAAAACTTTAGGGGAAAGGTTATAGACCTTCCAAAGGATATTCAACTGGAAGTGCCGGTGAACCTTCAGTATATCATAGAGTTCTACTCAAGGGTTTAAGGAGGAAAGAGTATGTATAGAGAATTTCTTTTCCCGTCAAAGGTCTACTGGGAAGAGAGAACAAAAACTTATGGTCGTTTTGTGATGGAACCCCTGGAGCGTGGCTTTGGGATAACAGTGGGAAACTCCTTAAGGAGAACACTACTATCCTCTATACAGGGTGTTGCCATAACTGCGGTAAAGATATACGGCGTCTACCATGAGTTTTCATCAATGGAAGGTATTCAAGAAGATACCCTTGAAATAATAGCTAACCTAAAGAAAGTCAGGTTCAAACTCCACAACTCCGATGTAGAAGTTCTGTATCTAAAAAAGAAAGGAGAGGGTGTAGTTTATGCAAAGGATATAAGCCTTCCTCCCAGCGTGGAAGTGGTCAACCCCGACCAGAAGATACTTACCATAACGGACCCCAACAGGGAGATAAACATAGAGCTCCGAATTGAGAGGGGTTTTGGCTACCTGCCCACGGAGGAGATGGAGGTTTTGGGGGAAGTGGGATGGATACTGGTGGATGCGGATTTTTCACCGGTTCGTCAAGTGGCCTTCAGGGTAGAAAAGACAAGGGTGGAAAAAAGGAGCGATTACGATAGGCTTATAATGGAAGTTCACACGGATGGCACAAAAACCCCAGAAGAAGTAATAAAGGAAGCGGTCGGTCTTATAATTAAAAACTTTACTCCCCTTGAGAACATATCCTTTGAAGTGCCAGTCATAGAAGAACCAGTAGGTGTGGTTGAGGAGTTTGTGGAAAAGCTAAGCCTTCCCATAGAGGAGTTGGATGTATCCCAGAGAGCTCTCAACTCCATAAAGAGGATGGGCATATCCACCATAGGAGACCTTGTAAAGCTCACGGAAGAAGACCTCAAGGGCACAAAGAACGTAGGTAGAAAAGCCATAAATGAGATAAAGGAGGCCCTAAAACAAATGGGTCTACATCTGGGTATGGATGTGGAAAGCAGGAGGTAAAAGATGAGGCACAAGGTAAAGAAAAAGCACTTTGATAGGACAAAGGAACAAAGGCTTGCCCTCTATAGGTCCCTTGCCAGAGCCCTCATAATGGAAGAGAGGATAGAGACATCCCTCCAGAGGGCTAAGGCGGTTAGACCCTTTGTGGAAAGGCTCATAACCCTTGGTAAGAAGGGAGACCTGGCATCAAGAAGGCTCGCCTTACAGCTGCTACCCGACAGAAGGGCAGTAAAAAGGCTCTTTGAAGAGATAGCACCAAGGTTTGAAAGCAGAGCTGGTGGCTATACGAGGATAGTAAAACTGCCAGACAGAAGAAAAGGCGATGGCTGTGAGCTTGCCATCCTAGAACTTGTGGAATGATAAAGGGACTACTTTCCCTCCTCATAAACCTTCTTATAATACTTGTTCTTGTCCACGCAGTAGGTTCTTGGATACCACAGATAAGAGAGAGTAAATTCTACGAGAAACTTGATAGTCTAATTGCGCCCCTTTTAAATCCCATAAGAAGGGTGCTCCCGCCCACAGGTGGGCTTGATTTTTCTCCTCTTGTGCTTCTTTTTATACTCTACTTCATAAAGTATATTTTTAGGCTTTGAGACTTGACCAATATCTTGTAGAGAAGGGTCTGGTTCAAAGTCGTGAGAAGGCCCAGGCTTTGATAATGGCCGGTCTTGTCTATCTGGATGGAAAGCCTGTTACCAAAGCGGGCACAAAAGTAAGAGAGGGGCAGAAGATAGAACTAAAGGAACCCCCCAAGTATGTCTCCAGAGGTGGCTACAAACTTGAAGGAGCACTGCAGAGGTTTGGAATAGACTTGACCAATAAGGTAGCTTTGGATGTGGGTTCCTCAACGGGTGGTTTTACTCAGTGTCTCCTTATGCATGGTGCTAAACGGGTATATGCGGTGGATGTGGGACGTGGCCAAATGGACCCAAAGCTAAGGTCAGACCCAAGGGTGGTCCTATACGAGGAGACCGACGCAAGGAATATCACAGAAAAACATGTGCCAGAAGCAGTGGATATAATAACCATGGATGTATCTTTTATATCTGCTACCAAGATAATTCCCCATGTGTTAAAATTCCTCAAGGAGGACGGGCTCCTGTTGGTGCTAGTAAAGCCCCAGTTTGAGGTAGGTCCAGAAAAGGTGAAAAAGGGTATAGTTAAAAGGGAAGAGGACAAAATACAGGCTGTAATGAGTGTAGCAAGCTTTTTAGTCTCCAAAGGCCTCAATGTAGGCGGTGTAATAAAGGCAAAGCCAAAGGGAACAAAGGGAAATGAAGAGTTTTTTCTTCTTTCAGGAAAAAGCTTGATGGACCTAGAAAATCTAAAGGAGGCTGTAGAAAATGCAGTTAGGGAGGTTGTTTGAAGGCAAGCAAATTAGGGGCAAGATGGGTCTATATCCCCTTACACCGGAGAGCCTTATGAGGATGGGCCTTGCCCTATGTGTCTATCTAAGACTACACAAGGGATTAGAAAGACCAAGTATGGGCCTGGTAGAACTTAACTTTATAACTACAGCAGTGGCGGTAGGCTTTATGGCAGGTGGTGGGGATGTATATCTAGAGGAAAAAGGGCATGTAAATCTTAAGCACAGTATAGAGGAAGGAGAAGCAACCTTGTGGATGGAGAACATGGAAGAATACGAACTTAAAATGGTTGAATCTATCCTCTTTAGCAGGTATAATATGCCAAGAGCAGAAGGAGAGGAGGTAGGCAATTTATGGATACCAAAAAGCCCGCACTAGAGCTCTCAGAGGAAGCCATTAGGACCCTTCTTACTTTCGGCACAGAGTTGGACGACCTATATAGAAGGTTTAGGGAGCTTAGAGTTCTTGAAGATGACTTAGCCTTTCAGGCGGCGCTCCTAAATGTGGAGCACGCCTTTTTTATGCTAGTGCAGTCCGCAAATATACTCAGGGACCAGTTAAATCTTCTGAAAATTGCCGCTCAAAAAGGGGAGGTATACTGATGGGTGTGCTCTGTATGCTCCTAGATAAGAAAAAGCAGTATTCTTCGCTACTGGCTGACATTTTCAACATAACTGGACACAAACTTCTTATAGCTCTTGATGAAGAAAAGGCTCTTGAACTTTTGAAAGCCTCCGAGCCCGAAGTTCTAATACTGCCAGTGGAGGACATTAACTTTTGGTTCAAGCTGCTAGAGCTTGGAAGGTATCTAACCCCTGTTGTGTTCGTTGAAAGCTATGAAGATGTAGAATCGCTAAGGAAATACGGATTGAGGGATGTTAACTGCGTAGTTTTACCCTTTAACCCTATGGAGCTTTTAACCAAAATAGTCGCTTTGAGCAGGGAATCCCAAGATGCAGCCTCTTTATCTACCCTTGGACCTCTCAACATAACCCTAAAGCTATTGCGTAAGGGTGCCAGCTCATCCATCACAATACAGGACGAGGGAAATACCTGCACCATATACATACATCAAGGTCTTATAAAAGGTAGTAGTTGTAGCAAGGAAGATATACTAACCTTAATCTCCAAAGATACGAAAACAATCCTTGATATCTACGAAGAGGACAAAGCTAAAATGAACAATATCTACAAGGACAATTGGGACTTTCTCTCCACCCTACTTTATGGCATTGTTCCACAACAGCCAGTGGTGGAGGTTACTTCCGAGAAGGAGGCCCCGGCTGTCATTAGACCCACCTTTGATACAAGCCAGCCTGTAGAGCTTGGTGATGGTTTCTTTTGGGTGGGCGTGCCTCAAGAAAACAGCCTATTCCAGAAAAACGCATATCTACGAATATATGAAAAAGAAAATGTGAGAGTCCCCGTCCTCATAAATATAGGGGCCATGCAGGACTATCCTTTGATAAGGGCAAAGCTGGAACAAATTATCGGCACAGTGGATGCCATAAGGGCTGTAGTGGTCCTGGGGTCTGGTGTGGAGGAATGCTCGGGTATATTGAATTTTCTCCAGTCAAATCAAAGGGCATTTGTGATAACATCCCTAAGCCTATCTCAAAAATTGAGGTCAATCGGCATACCTCAAGCAAGAATAAGGGTTTTTGAAACCTTTCCCAACCGTAGCCTAAGGCTTGCTACCGGACATGTGCTCAAGTTCATCCCTTTGGCCTTCCTCCCTGAAGTGGGTAGCTTTGCGATGCTAGAAGAGGGGAAAGGTTATCTCTTTACAGGTAGATTTCTTAGCTCTCTCTGCACCGCCAAGGACCTAAATCCCCTGGAGGGTGGAGACCTAGATGACACATTTATATACACAAGCCTTATAATACCCTCTCAGGACATCTTGAATAGAACCCTTGGACAAATAAAGGAGGAAGAAATAAGCTCCATACTACCCTTATATGGAAACCCAGTCAAGTCTAAGGAAAATATAAGGGAGCTATTTATCAGGCTGGAAAGAAGCATACTACCAAGCGCTTTCCCCATACAAGACAGGGAAACAGTCCTGGAAATATGCAATGGTGTTTTAGGATACTTAAGGGAAAGCCTGGAAGGCTCAGAGTTTCAAAATCTTTTAGAGGACCTTAGCAACTTTGCATATGTGGAAGGGGATAAGATACTGGACTTTTTTGTGCAGGCTGAGAGCATGCCTTCTTTAATCCTAGGTCTTATGTATGCAAAAGGAATGAACCCAGAAGCTATGAAACATGCCCTTAAGTATTTTTATAGATCTGGAATTCTCCTTACCATATGAGGGGTTTGCCTATCCTGTCAAACCTGGGATGTAGGAGGGCAAGAAAAAGTTGCTTAAAGCCAGTGAATATGTTCACATCTGTGCTTTCCAGTGGTGGTATATCTCCGGAAAAGTAAACCACAAAAGCTTTACCTACTATATTCTCCCTTGGCAAAAGTCCCCAATATCTGCTGTCTTCGCTGTTATCCCTGTTGTCCCCCATCACAAAATAGTATCCCTCTGGTATCTTGGCATAGTAAACATCCTTCCTTGGAAGGAAGGGATTTTGATATAGGGCTATTTTGTTCTTTACTCCATTGGGAAGGGTCTCCTCGTATATGAGTTTTGTATTGCCGTCCTCCTGGAACTCTTCTACTAACTTCAAAGGCACCTCTTGCCCGTTTATAAACACCCTTTCACCCCTTATCTCAAGGGTGTCTCCAGGCATACCAACTATCCTTTTTATAAAATCTATCTGCGGGTTCACAGGCCATTTGAATACCACTATATCCCCCCTTTGGGGCTCAGAAAGTTTATAGACGAGTTTGTTTACTAGGATAAAATCGCCTACAAGCAGTGTAGGTTTCATGGAACCAGAAGGTATGTTATAAGCCTGAACTAGAAAAGCCCTTATAAAAAGAACTACCAATACAACTATTAGAAGCTCTCTGAACCATTTGGGGATCAGCCGCACCTTTTCTATTTTACCATAAGCTCAAGCCTTTTGCTCCTTAACTGCCCACAGGCTCCAAAAACATTAATGCCTTTACTGAGCCTTATAAAGGTAGATATGTTATGTTTTCTCAACACCTCTTGGAAGGCATAGACATTTTCCAAAGAAGGTCTCTCAAAGGGTATGCAGGGGTCTGGGTTGTAGGGTATTAGGTTGACTTTAAACTTCCTTCTATAGGGACCTATAATCTTTGCTAAGGTTTTAGCATGCTGAGGTGAGTCGTTTATCCCCTTTATAAGCACATACTCAAGCATTATCCTCCGGTCTGGGGGATAGGGAAAGTTTATGAGCACCTCAAGAAGTTCTTGCAAGGTGTTGGTTTTGCTTATGGGCATGATGACCTCTCTGAGTTCCTGAGAGGGAGCGTTTATGGAAATCGCAAGGTTTAGATCCCTCATAAGTGGGTCCTGTGCCATCCTTTTGAGTTGGGCCACTAGACCGCTTGTGGATATGCTGACTCTCCTCTTGGAGAGGTCTATGCCCCAAGGACTTACCATTATCTCCACAGCCTTTCTGACCGCATCATAGTTTGCCAAGGGTTCACCCATACCCATGAAGACCACATTTCTTACTCTGTTAGGTGTGTCTTTCTGGACCAAAAGGTACTGGTCTACTATCTCTGGAGTTGTCAAGTTCCTTAAAAGTCCATCCTTTGCAGTGGCACAGAACTTGCACCCTACAGCACAACCCACCTGAGAAGATACACAAAGGGTAAGATGGTCTCTTTCAAAGATAAGGACCGTCTCTATTATATGACCATCCTCTGTTCTAAAAAGGTATTTAACCGAGTCCTCAGCAGGCACCTTGCCTACCATCTGAAGGGTATGAGGCTTGAAATGCTCAGAGAGCAACATCCTATGGGCTTTTGAGAGGTTGGTCATACTTTGAAAATCTGTCTGAAATTTCTTGTAGACCCAGTCAAGGACCTGGCTGGCTCTGTAGGCTTCAAGCCCAAGCTCTATAAACTTTTCCCTAAGCTCGGTCAGAGTGTAGCCACTAATCAACCACATGTTGTATTTAATTTTAACCTTGACTACGATAAGTGTATAATAAGCCTTGGAGGGTAGGCATGAAAAAAGGTATGTTGTTGGCAGGAGCCTTATGCACCCTTATAGCTTCTTGCACTCCAATTGTAAGACAAAGCACCATGCCTAGGGTGGACCATCAGATAAGTCTTGTTCAGAGAGGAAGCTTCTACTTTTCAGAAGAAGAGGAGAAGTTCATAAGAGAAGAGGCAAAAATCCTTGGCATACCTGTTCCAGACAGGGAGGAAATAAGAAGGTTCATGGACTACTATCTTAGCAACAAAAGGTCCTTTGAGCTTGCTCTACAAAGGGCAAACTATTATATGCCCCTCATAAGACCCATAGTGCAAAGGCACGGGCTTCCCGAGGAGTTGGCCCTTCTGCCTGTTATAGAAAGTGCCTTTAACAACTTTGCGGTCTCTAGGTCTGGTGCCGCTGGCCTTTGGCAGTTTATACCCTCTACTGCAAGGAGATACGGTTTGAGGGTGGACCAGTTCGTAGACGAGCGCTTTGATGTGCTAAAGGCTACTGACGCTGCCATGAGGTATCTTAAGGACCTATATGGTATGTTCGGAAACTGGGAGCTGGCCCTTGCCAGCTATAACTGTGGAGAAGGTTGTGTGGCAAGAAGAACGGGAGGAATTGACTTTTGGACAACGCAGAGGTTTCTACCAGAAGAAACAAGAAATTATGTTCCAGCTTTTTTTGCGGTCCTTCTCCTGGCAAGAGACCCGGAAAAATACGGACTGACTGTTAAGGTAGAGGGATTGAAGGTAGATAGTAAGCTGGTAGAAAAGGATACTGTAGTAGATGAAGTTCTTACCAGAAAGGGTGTAAGGGAAAGCCTTTTCAGAGACCTTAACCCTCACATAAGGACGGAAATAATACCTGCGGGCACCTATGTATACATACCCAAGGAACAGAAGGTGGAGGAAAGGGTTGAAAGGCTACCTAACGGTGCAAAACTTATCATAAGATGACCATAGAATGCTTTGTGCTTGCGGGTGGACTTAGCAGACGCTTTGGCGAAGATAAACTTCTTTACCCTATAGGAGGGAAACCGGTCATAGAGCATACCCTTGATGCCCTTAGGGGTATATGTGAAAGGCTGTGCCTAGTTACCAAGCATAGGGAAAGGTTTTCCTTTCTAAAGGGTGTAGAAATATTGGAGGATATGCTTGAAAAACAATTTGCCCTTGCTGGTATCTACACAGCACTGAAAAATCTCAAGGGTGAGAAAGCCCTTATAGTAGCCGGAGACATGCCTATTATAAGGAAGAGGGTATTAAAGGCTCTTTTGGAAAGGGCGGAGCCGCCTATAACCCTCTTTAGGATAGGGGAGAGGCTCTACCCTCTCTTTGGCGTATACTACAGGAGCATACTCCCTGAGCTTGAGGTTTACATTAACTCCGGGGGTGAAAGGGTAGTGGATTTTGTGAAACTTATGCAGGGCAAGGAGTTAAGGGAAGAGGATATAATTGAGTTTGACCCAGAGCTACTCTCCTTTATCAACATGAACACAAAAGAGGATGCAGAGTATATATTAAAAATCTATGGTAGAAAAAACCCTAAAGGTTGAAGGTATGACCTGTCAACATTGTGTAGAGACGGTGAAAAGGGCTCTTTATGCCCTTGAAGGCGTATCTCATGTAGAGGTTAGCCTTCAAGGGGGCACGGTCAGAGTCCAGATGCAAGAGGACATACCTTTCCATACGCTCAAGTCCGCTGTAGAAGAGTGGGGCTACAAGGTAGTTGGTGAGGTTTGAGGATTTCAAGAGGGAGTTGGAAGGGCTTGAAGCCTTTAGCAAAGGCTGGAGGGCTTATATATACAGAGCCCTTTGGAAGGGACAAAGGGTAGCTATAAAGGTGGCAAAGGACCAGGAAAGGATTTATGCTATACAAAAGGAGTGTGAAATACTAAAAAGGCTAATAGGCATAAAGGGCTTCCCACAACTCTTGGAATGTGGAGAAGACTTTGTAGTATATACCTTCATAGAAGGGCTTCCTATAGAAAAGAAAAAGCTCTCACCCACAGAAAGGGTGAGGGTTTACCTTAGGGTGCTGGAGCTTATCAGGATTTTAGATGGCCTAGGCATAAACAAAGAAGAACTTCATAGGCTTGAAAAAAACACCCTTTTGGGCGAAGATGGAGACATCTACATGCTTGATTTTGAAAGGGGTTCCAAGGAACCAAAAAGACTTCACAACCTTAGTCAGTTTCTTCAGCTTCTGGTAAGAGAGGGCTTTCTTGAAAGGGAAAGGGCAAAGGAATTGGGCAGAAGATACGTCAGGGGAGAAGATGTATACCATGAGGTTGCTGAAGCTCTACGAGCTTTTACTTGAGCTCTATGGTCCTCAAGGTTGGTGGCCAGTGGATGCAGAGTATCATGCATCAAAGGGCACAGACCCAAGGGACGAGGTAATAATAGGGGCAGTGCTCACTCAGAACACAAGTTGGAAAAATGTGGAAATATCCTTGGAAAATCTCAAAAGATATGGTGAACTATCTCTGAGATTTGTAAGGGAGTTAGGCTTAGATAGTCTAAAGGAACTCATACGACCCTCTGGCTTTTATAATCAAAAGGCACTTCGTCTAAAGGCGGTTGCAGAGTTCATAAACCCCACAGCCCTGGTGGAAACCCTATCAAGAAAGGATTTGCTCAAAGTTAAGGGTATAGGACCAGAGACTGCAGATGTCATACTGTTGTATGCGGGTGGAAGGCTCAGCTTTGTTATAGACAAGTATACACAAAGATTTATGAAAAGGTTTATAAACCTTGAGGGAGATTATGGACTTTTAAAAAACTTCTTTGAATCCCACTTACCCAAAGACCTTGAAGTTTACAAAGAATTTCACGCACTAATAGACGAGCATGCAAAAAGGTATTGTAGGAGCACCCCCCTGTGTGAGGAGTGCCCCTTGAAAAGCTTCTGCACTAGTGCAAGCCAATCCTTTTGAGAACCCTACCCCTCCATATCCATATAAGAATCCCCATTACTATAAGGTAAGCTATAGTACCCACACCCATTAGGACCCTCTTGTTCTTTTCCTCTGGAGAGGGCTCAGAGACAGATTTCAGATAGGCCACTATTTTGGCGGTTTCCTCAGGTCTTCCCGTCATCACTGGTGGCATGGAAGTGCCAGGAAGCACCTTTTGAGGTTCAAGTATGAAGTTGTATAGGTATTCCTTTCCTTTAACCAGATACATGGTGGAGAGGTCTGGAGGGACTTTACCGAAGGATGACTTTAGAGCCATGAGGTCATCATAGAAAACTGCTTCGTATACATCCCTTGGTAGCACCTTTCCGTATTTTTCTTGAAGGGCTTTCAACTTAGGATTTGCTTGCGCTGAGCTTATGTATACCGCATCGTATCTAACAGAGTGGCAGGCTTGGCAGTTCTGTTCAAAGAGCTGTTTACCCTCTTTTGCGTAGCTCTTCACATCATCTGCAATTTTTGCATACTGTGCAGGCATTTCGTAGCGCTCATGAGGTGCAAAGATATTGTTAACCCATATTATGTAGAAAAAGACCACAGTAATAACCGTGAAGAAAACAGCCTTAATCATTGCTTTTCACCTCCTCTTGCTTTATACCACCCCCATTCTATGATGGATATTATGGGTAAAGAGAGGAAGAAAGCAAAAAGCCCTGCTGTGAATATTAGGCCAAGCATTGCGTTGGTGGGTGTGGGTGGCATGGTGCCTAGTATGGTAAGAGCCATGGAAGAAATCACCAACACAATGAACATTATAAAGAAGAGAGGTCTATTTCGTGCACTCTTCAAAGGAGAGAAGTCCAGGAAGGGAAGTATGAGAAGGAAAATAAGTGTTAGGTTAAAGGCTACAAAACCGAGGAACTTGTCAGGTATAGACCTAAATATGGTGTAGTATGCCAGCAGATACCACTCGGGGGCTATGTGGGCTGGTGTCTTGAAGGGGTCTGCTGGGTCGTAGTTGTCTGGAGGTAAGAAGTGGTGCATATAGAAAAAGACAAAGAAGAAAAATATCGCAAGATAGCCCATGATGTATGCGCCTTCCTTTAGGGTTATGTAAGGATGGAAGGGGACACCTTCTTTTTTCTTGTCTATTTCTCTTCCTTCTGGGTTGGAAATACCCGCAGCGCGCACAAGGTAAAGGTGAATGCTTACAAGAAGCAAAAGTATGAGTGGCAGAAGCCATATATGGAGACCAAAGAACCTTCCAAGGGTTATCTGTCCTATTTCAAAGCCTCCCTTCATCCATATGGATATGGTCTCACCTATCTTTAGCTTGCCTATAAGAGGGGCCGAGTCTATGGAGGTGGGTATCTCTGAGGTGACCACCATACCCCAATAAGAAAGTTGTCCCCAGGGGAGCAAATATCCGGTTAGTGCTGTGGTCAAAAGCACAAAGTATATAAGCCAGCCTACTATCCATGTAAGCTCTCTAGGCCTTTTGTAAGCGTTGTAGTATATACCGGTGAATATGTGTAGGTAGACTATGGCAAGGAAGAAGTTGGCGCCCGCTGCATGCACATGCCTTATGAGCCACATAAAGGGCACTTCCTTCATTATGGTATAGTTGGCACTGTCAAAGGCCGTGTTAACATTTGGTTGATAATACATGGTGAGAAATATGCCAGATATTATTTGAATGGCAAAGGCGACAAGTGCCATTATACCAAAGGCGTAGGGAAAGGTAAGGTTTTTAGGCACTTTGTAGTCTACCATCTGGGACTGCCAAAGTTCAGAGAGGTGAGCTCTGCTATCAATCCATCTGCTAATCCTTCCCAGCATGTTTACACCTCCTTATGTAAGTTCCTTTACAAAACCAGCTTCACCTATTATTAGCTTATTACCATCTCTTTTCTGCGGAGGCACATGGAGAGGTCTGGGAGGAGGGCCAGCTATGTTATCACCCCATGGCGAATAGAAACCTCCATGACAGGGACAGTGGAAAACAGGGTAGTTGAACTCAGCATCGCCCTGTGGTTTCCAAAGAGGCACACAACCAAGATGGGTGCAAACTGCTACAAGGGCGTAGGCATCTTGTCCCTGTAGGAGCTTAGCGTTTATATCCTCTTTTGTCTTGCCAGGCCACTGAAAGCCCTGAGGGAGCTTGACAACAAAAACAGGCTTGCCCTTCCAAGAAACAACCCTTACTTGTTCATCGGGTATAGAGGATACATCCACCTCAACCACAGCACCCGCAAGGGATGCAGCGCTTGGGGCAAGCGTCTTGACTATGGGATAGAGAACGCCAAGCACTCCTACTACTCCTAAACCGCCTATGGCAAGACCTAAAAGGTCCCTTCTTGAAGTCTCCATGACTTTACCTCCTGACATAGTTCATAACATTTTAATTATATCAGAAAGGTTCTTAGGGCAATTAAGCAGATAGAGCTTTTTGTTGTCTTGTTTGACACCTTTCACTTTTGGCTTAATATAATTATAAGCTGGAACTTATAAAACGTTGGAGGTTGTGTCATGAGCAAACATGTGGTTATAATAGGCGGTGGAATAGGAGGAATAGCCACCGCCTACGACCTGAAAAAGTTAGACAGGAGCCTTAAGGTCACGGTCATCTCGGGAAGGCCATACTTTGGCTTTACACCCTCTTATCCTCACCTTGCCTTAGGATGGAGAAGGTTTGAAGACATAAGCGTCCCGTTGGCTGGGTTACTTCCAAAACACGGTATAGACTTTATCAATGAGGATGCGGAGAGCATTGACCCAGAAACCAACAAGGTAAAGACAAAGGGTGGTAAGACAATAGAATACGACTACCTTGTTATAGCCACCGGTCCCAAATTGGTCTTTGGTGCAGAGGGTCAAGAGCAACACTCTACCTCCGTTTGCACCGCAGAGCATGCAATGGAACTAAACAAGAGGCTTGAGGAGTTTTACAGAAACCCTGGTCCCGTAGTAGTAGGCGCCATACCAGGTGTGAGCTGTTTCGGACCAGCCTACGAGTTTGCCTTCATGCTCCATCATGAGCTAAAAAAGAGAGGTATAAGGCACAAGGTGCCCATAACCTACATAACCTCTGAACCCTATGTAGGACACTTAGGTCTCGGTGGTGTGGGTCCATCCAGAAGGCTTATGGAAGATGTTATGGCCGAAAGAAGCATTAAATGGGTTGCCAATGTGAAGATAACAAAGGTAGAGCCAGACAAGGTAATATACGAAGACCTTGAGGGCAAAACCTACGAAGCACCTGCAAAGCTTTCCATGATAATGCCCAGGTTTATGGGTCCTGAAGTAGTTGCCTCTGCCGGAGAAAAGGTGGCAAACCCAGCCAACAAGATGGTTATAGTAAACAGGTGCTTCCAGAACCCCACATACAAAAACATATTTGGCGTTGGGGTGGTGACCGCTATACCGCCAGTGGAACAGACACCCATACCCACAGGCGCACCCAAAACAGGCATGATGATAGAGCAGATGGCCTTAGCGGTTGCCCACAACATAGTAAACGACATAAGGAACAACCCTGACAGATATGCACCTGAGCTCTCCGCCATATGCATCGCAGATATGGGGAACGACGCTATGGGCTTTTTTGCCTCCCCAGTGATTCCGCCCAGGTCAACAGTCATTCACAAAAAGGGTGCAATTGCTCACTATATAAAGTCCGCCTTTGAAAAATACTTCCTCTGGAAAGTGAAACATGGAGATGTGGCTCCATGGTTTGAAGAGAAAGGGCTTGAATTCCTTCTAAAGGTGAACCCTATACATCTCTGTTCAGATTGTTCTGGTGCACCAGGATCCGCTTGTTAATCTCTGCTGAGGTATGCAAGGGAGGTGCCTGCACCTCCCTCCTTTGGATAGCCCTCTCTGTGGAAAACCACAAGGGGCGAAGCGGATAAAAACTCTTGCACAGCTCTTTTTAGAGGTCCGTATCCGTGTATAATCTTTACACTCTTTAAGCCGAGGCTGTGGGCTTCTTGTAGGAAAAGCTCAAGCTTTGTAATAGCTTCCTCTACACTAAAACCAGTGAGATTAATCTCTGATGGGGAGGTTCTCTTTATTTCGAACACCTTCTCTGTTTGTCGCTCCTCAGGTGGGGGTTCAGTTTTTCTAAGCTCTGCTATCTTTACCCACGCCCTTACACCCCCAGCTAAGACACACGCCCTATCTTCCTTTATTTCAAGCACTTTTCCCTTAGATCCCAATAGCTCCACCCAATCGCCGACCTCTATAGTTTCTATATCCTTTGTATTATACACACTTTCAACTTTTTCTCTGAAAAGCTCTCTGAGTTTCTGTCTATCCTTCAAACTTCTCATATGTTTTTCCGCCTCAAGCAAGAACTCCTCAAAACGCATTCTGATTTCTTCCTGCACTCTTTTTATTTCCTGCTTTTTTATACTTTCCAACTCCTTTAGTTTAGCTTCTTGCTCCATTATTAGCCTTTCAACCTTCTCTCTCTCTCTATGTAAATCCTCTAACCTCTCCTGATACTCTTTTATGTATTCCTCAAGAGCTTCCCTTGCAGTGAAATATTCTTCAAAACCCGCAGGTAGAAAAGTCTTCGCCTTTTCTATAAGGTCCTCTGGCAAGCCACACCTCTGAGCCACAAGGAGGGCCATACTCTCACCCACAGTATCGTAGACTATCCTATATAGAGGCCTCAGGCTCTCCCTATCAAAGAGTGTGCTGGCTGGCGTGTAGTAGTCTGAATTTAGGGCATAGACCTTTATGGGGGTATGGTGGGTATTTACAAGCACAAAGGATCCCTTTTCCTTAAGATACTCAAGAAGGGCGATTCCAAGGGCTGAACCCTCCACCGGGTCAGTGCCAGCACCCAGCTCATCAAGAAGCACCAGAGTGTTCTGATTTACCTGTGGCAGGAATTCTGCTATATTGCTCATATGAGCGGAAAAGGTAGAAAGGTTCTGTTCCATGCTTTGTTCATCGCCTATGTCTACGAATACCTTCTCAAAAACAGGCAAGGTTCCTTCTTGCATGGGTATGGGTATACCTGACTGAAATAGCAAACAGCAAAGTCCAAGGGTCTTAAGGGCTACAGTCTTACCACCAGTGTTGGGTCCAGTAAGCACAAGCCCCCTCTTGTTCTTTATAACTATATCAAGAGGAACAACATCCTCCTTTAAAAAAACTAAAAGCGGATGTTTTACACCTATTAGTTCCACATGCTGACCCACAGAGGGAAATCTTCCGCCATAAGCTTTAGAAAACTCAGAAAGTGCCTTCAGATAGTCAACCCAAAGTAGTGTTTTAAAGGTTTCCAAAAGCCTATTTGCCTGCTCTCCTATCATAGAAGAAAGCCTTCTGAGTATGCGTCTTATCTCTTCCTCTTCTTCTTCCCGCAAAGTGGTAAGTCTGTTATTGAGCTCTATAACACTCTGGGGTTCCACATAGGTAGTGAAGCCTGATGAAGAAGTTCCATGCACAACACCCACTATCTTTTTAACCTCTGTGGTTTTTACAGGTAGGACATACCTGCCGTTCTTGTATGCTACAAACTTGTCAGAAAATACCTTATCCGCATCCGGTCTTGAAAAAACGGCCTCGAGCCTTTTGAGTATCTCTTTTTCAGCATCTCTTATCTTCTGCCTTATATCCCTTAGGTTCTCGCTTGCAGAGTCCTTTACAAAACCCCTTGGGTCTATAAGAGATTCAATGAGGTTTTCCAAGCTGTTAAAAAGGTAGAGACCTTTAGTAAGAGATCCAAGGCTCTTATAGTTCTGCACCACCTCTCCTAGGGCCCGTCTAATTTCCTTTATGAGTCTTATAACCTTTAAGATAGATAGGGCTTCATCTACTGTAATGGCGTAGTCCTTTATTGTGGTTTTCTTTATTATGCCCTCTACATCTTCAAATTCGTAAAGTATGACCTTGTCTGATATTTTGATAAAATCCTCAGTAAGTTTGATGGTCTCCTCCAAGGTTTTGCGGTCCCTTATGGGCCTTCTTTGGTCTATAAATCTCTCTGTGGCCTTTGAATGTGCATAAACCTTTATCCTCTCCAAAACTTGGAAGAATTCAAGTCTTATCAGGTCTCTATCTCTCATAGCCTCTAATAAAAGAATATTTTAATAGTTCCATGCGCCAAGGCTTAGACTTGAGGTTTCCCCTTTGATTTTTATCATATTGCAAATTTTTCTCATATAATTATTATATTCAATAACAAAACTTAAAAGGAGGTAAGACATGGAAGCATTGAAGGTAGGACAAAGGGTGCCGAATTTTGAAATGGAGGTCTACGACCCAAAGACCCTTGGCTTTGGGAAGCTTTCCCTTGAAGACCTTCTCAGAGAGAGGAAGTGGGTAGTGCTTTTTTTCTATCCAGCGGACTTTACCTTTGTATGCCCTACGGAGCTGGCGGACCTTGCAGATTACTATGAGGAACTCCAGAGGATGGGCGTGGAGGTAATATCTGTCTCCACGGACACCAAGTATACCCATCTTGCGTGGCAGAGGTCTGAAAAGCTCTTGGAAAAGGTGAGATACCTTATGGGTGCGGACCCAACGGGAAGGGTTTCAAGGCTTTTTGGGGTTTACGATGAGAACACGGGGCTTGCCCTAAGGGGGACTTTCATAATAAATCCAGATGGCATTCTTGTTTGTTCTGAGGTAAACTTCTATAATGTGGGAAGGAACGCAGAGGAGCTGGTGCGAAAGATGAAGGCTAATGCCTACCTTATGAGCCACCCAGATGAGGCATGCCCAGCAAGATGGAAAGAGGGAGAAAAGACGCTAAAGCCTTCTCAGGAACTGGTAGGTCGGGTTTATGAAGCTCTTCAAGCCTAACGCCCTCCCCCTTTCGGGGGACTATATTTTTATTATTGTTACGGAGGAAAAGGTATGGAGCTAACCCTGGACTTCAACACAGACAAGGTTTACGACGTGGTTATAATCGGTGGTGGGCCCGCGGGTGCCTCTGCAGCCATATATACCGCAAGGGCTGGTCTTTCAACCCTTGTGCTTTACAGGGCGGAGGCGGATGGTGCTCTTGGGGTTACACAGCAGATAGAAAATTACCCCGGCATAAGAGGTCCCTTATCGGGTTATGAGCTTTTGAGGCTCATTCGTGAGCACGCCAAAGCCTTTGGTGCAGAGTTCGTAAGGGGTAAGGTGATAGCCACGGACCTTATGGGAGAGATAAAGAAGGTTTACACCATAGACGGTAGAGAGTTTAAGGGTAGGGCTGTTATAGTGGCTTCTGGAGCTATGGAGAGGACTAACAAATACAAGGGCGAGGATGAGTTTTTGGGCAAGGGTGTATCCTACTGTGGTGTTTGTGATGCTGCCTTTTTTAAAGACAGGCCAGTGGCGGTGATAGGGGAGGACGATTATGCCCTTGAGGAGACAGAGTTCATAGCTCGCTTTTCTAACAAGATTTACCTTGTGGTGCCCTCCAGCAGAATAAAAGCTCCTCCTGAGATGGTCTCCGAAGTGCAATCAAATCCAAAGGTGGAGATACTTCTGCACCATAGAGTTCTGGAGATAGTTGGCACATCCCTCGTGGAAGGTTTATGGGTTCAGAATGTAAACACGAAGGAGAAAAAACTCCTGCAGGTGGATGGGGTTTTTATCTTCCTTGGTGGCAACAAACCCTCTGTGGACTTTTTGATGAACCAGGTGGAAATGACAGGAGACCACTGCATAGTAGTTAACGAAGAGATGATGACATCGGTTCCCGGGGTCTTCGCAGCAGGTGATGTGCTGTGCACCAACATAAAGCAGGCAGTGATAGCTGCCGCAGATGGTGTAAAGGCAGCCCTCGCAGTGGACAAATACCTCAACAAAAAGGCCAAAATTACCGCCCAGTGGTAGGTTTACCTATAATCGCTTAAGCCTATATCAAACATATACAAATGAGTTTTTATTCAATATTTTAAAGGTGCTTCTTTTTTCTATTTAAACCTCCTGGCTGCATTCTTAACCAAACCTTAACAAAGACTTTATGTAGATTTTATATGTGCTTATTAAATTAACTTCCATAAAATAAGCCATGGAGGTGTAAAAATGAAACCGAAAGTTCTAGCTAGTGTTATAATGGCTTCTGTAGTAGCTTGTAGCGGTAGTTCTGGAGGGAGTAATGTCCCATCTATAAGCTCTATTGACTTCAAGGAAGTTCCTGTTCCATCCACATATCAAGAAATTACCTCTGTAAAAGTATCACCTCAAATCATAATAAACTACGATAACGGTAAGCAAGAAGTTTATAACCTCCAATACATGGAGCTAATCAAAACTGGAGATACCCTAGGGGGTAATGTATTTGGCCAAATAATTGACATTAATGGTAATCCTTTTGCTGTGCTTGCCTACAGTAAAGCGTCTATATCCTATGACCCAGATGCAAACTCAATAATAAAGGCTGGAGATAGATATTTTCTTATAACTCATTTTGAAGAGCCATCAGGCATGCTCTACCTTTCAGAAATAGATCCATTAACTTTAAAGATAAAGTCTACAAAACCCATAGACTTTTCCTCCGTGGGTGGCACAATAATAAATTGCGCTGGTTCTAGAACACCCTACGGAACTCACCTTGGTGGTGAAGAAGACTACAACCTAAATTCCATCTATGCGGATAAGGCATCACCCTATTATGTTAATTGCGACTTAGGAGATGATGGATATTTCAACGGCAATGCCAACGGTAAGGGCAACTATTTTTGTCAGTATGTAGGTTCGGTTCAGAGATACCTACTTGATAAAAGTGTAGATAAAAACAACTTCTACCTTGGCAGTAAGTTCAATCTTTATAACTATGGCTACATAATAGAGGTTCAGGTAAGACCAGATGGTTCAACGGACGTAGCAAAACATTATATTACAGGTAAGTATACACCGGAGCTTGCTATAATGATGCCTGATAAAAAAACACTTTATATGTCCGATGACGGTTCATACAAGGGTCTTTATAAGCTAGTACTCAATAACCCTCAAAATAGCTTTAATAAAAATTGGTGTGGAACGCTATATGCTGCAAAGGTTTTCCAAAAAGACAAAGCTAATGGCGGCAAGTTTGATATAAGTTGGGTTCAACTCGGGCAGGCCTGCGACCAGGATGTGAAAGCCATAATAGATAAAAAACCAAAGCTTTCGGATATATTCTACCTTGCTGATCCAAAGAACTGTAGTACTTCTGAAGGCTACAAGCTAATAAAGGAGGACGGCAAGGATGAGTGTATAAAGCTCAGAGTTGGACAGGACAGGTCATCCATTTTCTCTAGTGATGATGAAGTAAAAAAAGCTGCTGCCTTCCTCGAAACTAGAAAGTATGCTGCTTACCTTGGTGCGACTATAGAATTTGAAAAAGGTGAAGGACTTACTTATGACCCAGACAGAAACAGAATCTACTATGCCATTACTGCAGTCAGAGATGGTATGTCAGATAATCAGGGGGATATAAAGCTAGATCCCAACAACTGTGGAGCGGTATACAGCATACAGCTTGATAGCAACTACAATGCTTACTATATGGAGGGGTTAGTTATAGGTAGACCCTTGAAACCAGGAGATCCTGGAAGTGATACCAATGCTTGCCATGTTGATGCAATAGCAAATCCTGACAATATAAAGTATATAGGTAGGGACATACTTTTAATAGGCGAAGACACCTACTTTCACTTGAACAATATGGTCTGGGCGTACAATCTTAAAACAGGCAAACTCAAAAGAATAGCCACAGTCCCAACTGGCGCCGAAGTCACTGGCGTGTTTGAATTCGCCAACATAGGTGGTAAGTATGTAGTCAGTCTAAATGTTCAACATCCTTTCGTGGATACCTTCACCAATGCCAGCGGTGTGCCTACGAACCAATCATACAACGACCAAAACAAGGATAAAAGGAGGGGAGTTGTAGGCTTTATCTTGGGCATTCCAGCTGGCGTTTTTATGGAGAGGTAAGCTATGAAACTCCCTTTAGCACTAGGGGCAGTCCTTTCTCTGCCCCTCTTTATATTTATAGCTGCAAGCTTTAACGGGAATGATAGCGGAAATGCCTCAGAAAGTGGCATAGGTAAGGATTTATACTTAAGAAAGCTTGAGGCTGAAAATGGAATTGCCTATTATACAATAGATAATTACGGTGGATATATACCACCCATGTGCTATACTAAGACGGAGGACGAAAAGGGGATAATTCATAACCCATGCTATACCTGTCATACACCGGGAAAACCTCCTAACTTTTGGACAGATACAGAACTTCAAGAGGCCTATGATTTTCCAAATGCTATGCTAGAAAATCCTTACAAAAACCTCTTTACTGATGCTACAGAAGAGATTGACTCTATTGATACAAAATATATTTATTCATACATAAGAAAATCAAACTATTTTGACACAGATGGGAAAATTCTACTGCAAAAGTTATTACCTAAAGATTGGAAAGGATATGTGCCTGACTGCTACTTTAACTTTGATGAGGAAGGATTTGACAGAAACCCCTTCACAGGTGAATATACTGGATGGAGAGCCTACCAGTATTATCCATTCCCCGGCACCTTTTGGCCCACTAATGGTTCTATTGACGATGTTATGATAAGACTTCCTATGGTGTTTAGACAGAACGAAATGGGCGAATTTGATAAAGAAGTTTACAAGAAAAATCTTGAGGTATTGGACAGATACATTAAGCAAGAGGGATATGAGGGTTTGTCTTTTGTAGGTATGGCCGGAAAGTTAATAAGAGAAGGAAAACTCCAAGTAGAACCCGGTCTATTTCCACAAGGCACGGAATTTCTGCACACTGTAAGGTATCTTGACTGGGATGATAAATTGCAAATAGTAAAGCCTTCCCCAAGGATGAAGGAGGTTAGATACGCATATAAAGAAGAGTTCTACTCTTCTACAGATTTGTACTCAATGCTTATGAAGAAATATCAAGAGCAGCATCCCTCAAAAAGTATAAATACAGGTCCGCAACTGGAAGCGTTTCCTGGAGATTTTGAGAGAGGAATGCGGAGTCCCTACGGATGGCGACTAAGCGGATTTATAGAGGATAAAAACGGATATCTGAGGCCTCAAACAAATCAGGAGACTCTCTATTGCATGGGATGTCATGGAACCATAGGTGCCACTACTGATGGAATATTCTCTTTTACCAGAAAATTCGGCTGGGGTTATTGGAAAAAGACTGGTCTTAGGGGCATACCAGAACCCATAGTCCATTACAAAAACTATGGGAATGTCGGAGAGTATTCTTTCTATCTAAAGCAGAATTACTCTGGGAATGAATTTAGGTCCAACGAAGAGGTTATAAAAAAGTTTTTCAGTTCTGAAGGAACCCTTAAACAAGATATGCTAGATGCCTTAAAGAAAGATGTATCAGTTTTACTCTACCCATCAAAGGAGAGAGCTGAAAGACTTAACAAGACATACCTAGTTATTGTGAAACTACAAAAGTTCACATTGGGTAGGGAAACTATTGGTAATCTTGAAAAAACCATATACAGAAAGGTTTATGACGGTCAAAAAACTGGTATAAGGGAGCCAATTTTTTAGAAAAGGGCAAGGCGTATCATACATACAGATGGTATGATGGTGCTTCTTGCAGTGGACAAATACCTCAACAAAAAGACCAAAATTACCGTCCAACAGTAAAGTTGGGCTATAATTATTTAACCTATGGTGGACACGCAGGATATAAAAGAGAAGATAATCTCCTACCTTGACCCAGAGGTAAGGGAAGTCTACGAGATAGGGGACTACATCATATCCTCAGGTGGAAAGGGTGTCAGACCCCTTCTAACCATAATGGTATGCGATGCTCTGGGAGGTGATACAGAAAGGGTTGTTCCTCTGGCGGTGGGTATAGAGTATGTGCATATAGCCTCTTTGCTTCATGATGATGTGGTGGATGGTGCCCAAACAAGAAGGGGCAAAAAAAGTGCCAATTTGGTCTTTGGCAATCAAGCGTGCGTGTTGACAGGCGACTATATGTATGCAAAGGCTCTTTCTCTGTATTCCCAATATGGAAGCCTCGAGAGCATACAGGTTCTGAGCGATGCGGTGATGAAGATGTCACAGGGACAACTCCTTGAGCTAAAAAGCCTTGGAAACCTTATAGATGAAGAAACATATTTCAGAATAATAGACTACAAAACGGGTGCTCTCTTTGGGGCTTGTATGGCAGTTGGGGCTTTGATGGCTGGCAGGCAAGATTACTGGGATTTTTATCGCATGGGCATTCTTGCCGGCAGAGCCTTTCAGCTCATTGATGATGCTCTGGACTATGCGGGCAGTGAGGAAAAACTGGGAAAACCCGTGGGCTCTGACCTTGCAGAGGGGAAATGCACCTATCCCCTCCTGTGCGTGCTTGATGAACTAAAGGAAGAGGAAAGACTACTTTTCTACGGCAGAGGACATGAAGAATTAAGAAGACTTATCTTGAAACATGGCGGTGTTGAAAAAACCAAGGAAAGGGCAAGCCAAGAAATTGAAAGGGTCTTGAACTTTGTAAAGAACATTGACACCTCTGGGACTATAGAAAGCCTTATACTCAAGCTTATAAACAGAGAAAGTTAAGTGCCATAGCCCTCCTTAAACCTTTTTAGGTTCACAAGGCTCTCCGCAAGTTTGTTTCTTGCCCTTTCCCCCTCTGCTATAAGATGTTCAATAATTCTAAGACATTCTTGGGCGCTTTGAAGGTCAAGCCTCTTAAAGTGTTCCTCTCCTATACCACTGAGCGTTTCTGTTAGCTTGTCCCAATCTCCCTGCTGGAGATATACCTCACACCGCAGAAGCAGTTGCTTCAGGTCTTCCATATGTCCTCTTCTCTACTTCTTCCCAACTCTCTTTGAGGTCTGCAAGTATCTTCAGCATTCTGCGAAGGGTTTGAGGCTCATCGCCCTCCACCGTAATCCTTATAAGGTCATTTATAAGAGCTTGGTATATTTCGTGAAGGTTCTTTGCTATATCTCCACCCTGATCCATGTTGAGGGTTGCATTAAGAACCGTGAGTATCTCCGTTGCTCTACCCATGGCTTCATATTTCCTTTTTATCTCCTCAGGATCTGCAGAAGCCCTCTCCATAAGCTCCGCCGCCTCATCAAGGCAAGAAATAGCCTTCTCATATAGAAGTATAACCTGTCTTACAGGGTTTGCTGTCAAGACCATGTTTTCAAGGTATGCGTTTATCATCTCTTACCTCCTTGCATATCTGAAAGACTAACTATAAAGGCCTGCATCCTTGCCATTATATCCTGAGCTTGGTTCATAAAAGCCTCCACTTTTGCATACTCAAGTTTGAGCCTTTCTTCTTCTGCTGCGAGTTGCTGTGCCAACTCCTGAGCCCTTGTGTTTATGGCGTCTATTCTGTTTTGTAGGTCGTTGCCAAAAGCTTGAAGGGTTGTGGAGGTCCTGAGGGCGTAATCTCCTATGGTGTTTTTTAGTTCTGTTAGGATTTCTCTGAGTGTTTGAGGGCTTGAGCTGGCAAGAGAATTAACCGCAGAGCTGTTTAATTCAAGAGTGCCGTCCTCTTTTACATTCACAAGGTCATAGGCAAAAAGGTTGTCCAGCATCCTTGAAAGATCTGTCTTTATACCTGTGATGGAGTAATCTCCCTGAAAGAGGGCGTTTTTGTCTGTTAGTTTGTTCACTTGTGATATTACTCCATTATAGTTTTTAACGAAGTTGTTGAGAAAATCCAGCACTTTTGAGTAATCATCGCTAACTGTGATAACCGCATTACCTGTATTTTTTACCTCCACACTTAGACCGTTAACTATGTTTTCAAATCTGTTGCTTGGGCTTGTTATAACCGTTGAGCCTATGCTTACGCTGGCATTTTGAGCAGCTTGTAGTGGGTTTGTAGTATCTAAGCTCCAAACATTACCATTTACAACTGGAGCTGTGCTGAAGGATATTACAGTGCTTGTTGGGCTGGTCTCTGCGGTGGAGGAAGCTTCATCTCTTTCAGAGAGCATGAGCTTGTATTGGTTTCCGTCATAGAAGATGCTGGCAACTATTTTGTTGCCTGCGGAGTTGTTTATTGCTTTCACAAGGTCAGAAAGATTCCCAGAACCTGCTTGCACATCAAAGTATAGGGTGGAGCTACCTGTGTTGTAGGCTATTTGAAAGGCATTCCAGCTTATGGAGGCGTTTATGTCAGAAAGTCCCTCATTGGTTATAAGAACCTCCTTTTGAGCGAGCTTTGAAACAGAAAGGTTGAGAGTTATGTTTGGAGCGTCTTCTGTGGCGGTAGCGGTAAGCACAGAGCTGTCAGAGGAGCTAGATCTCTTACTCCTAAAAAGGTCATCCACATTTAGACTTTCAAAGATCTTTGAAAGGTCTCCGACGGCGCTGGCAAGACCCTGAAGAGCGGACTGTTTTGCTTGCACTTGCTGTGCTTCCTGGGAAAGCCTTTGTATGGGAATAGATTTAAGCCTTATTATCTGGTCTATTATTGACCCCCAATCAAACCTACCAGTAAGGTTGTTGAAGTATATTTCCCCGGCCAAGGTTCATACCTCCTTCTGCAATAGTATACCAAGCATCTGGTCAATCTTTTTCATGAGGTCAAGAAGGTAATCGGGCGGTATCTGGCGAATAACTTTGTTGGTATCCTTTTCTATTATCTTGGCAACGGGTATGTCAAGCTCAGTATCTATATCTATTTTTAGATACTTGTTGAGCATGTCAAACTTCTTTCTAATCTCCTCAAGTATTTTTTGAAGCTCCTCCGACCTTATATTCCTATTTTCTTGGGCTTCTTGTTGAGCCTGTTGAATTCCTTTGAGCACTTGTCTTTTCATTCCTTCAAGAGCTCCATTTTGGAGCTGGCTTTGAACAGCGATTTGCTGTTCAGCGCCCACCTGTCGTCCCAAGGGCCCTATATTCATGTTTTCCCTCACCTATGAAAAAAGGGGGCAAGACACCCCCTATTGATCTATTACCTGAGGAGCTGGAGCACGAGTTGTGGCAGTTGGTTTGCCTGTGCGAGCATTGCCATAGAGGACTGCATCTTTATCTGAAGCTTGGTAAAGTTTGTCATCTCTTCCGCATAGTCTGTGTTGCGTATGACGTTTTCTGCTTCTTTTGTGTTGTCCCAAGCTACCTTCTGGGAGTCGTATATGGACTGAAGGTTATTCATAACCGCACCTATTTGAGCTCTGACCGTATCCACTTTTTGGAGGGCTTTTTTGACTATTAGCATGGATTCTTCTGCCTGTTGATTAGTTAAAACACTAACCGCATATAGATTCTTGGCAATAGCGTCGCTTCCAGGTGTTAAATTGAAATTAAAACCTTCATTGGGACCAGACACACCGCTGTATTGAAGTTTGTAGGTGTCCACACCTGCGATATCTACAGTGCCCACATCAATATAGTAGGCATAGTTTGAAGCTGTTGTAAAGGTAACAGTGCCAGCTCCTTCCAGTATTTGCCCAAGGTTTATGTTTACACCGTTAGCAATATTTCCAGTTACACCCACTTGAACCGCTATTGTTTCCCCATTTTTGGTTTCAAGCATTAACTTATTGTTCACAACCCTTGCGCTTATAGGTGCACCTGCTCCAGAAGCTTGTGTATTTATAAGGTCTGCAAGCTGTTGCACAGTTGTTACATTACTATCTATGTTTATTGAAAACTTTGGAGGTCCAGCAGCATCCGCATTTCCTATGTAAAAGTTTAGTGTGACTGCACTTACTGAATCATTAGCACTTACAGGGGTCCAGAAGTTAGCAAATCCGGTGTAATTAGCATCTGCCTGATTTATGTTCTTTGCTATTGCCTCTATACCAAGGGCTTGAAGTGCCTTGTTGCTGTTTATATTATTGGCAATGGTTGCAGCATCCACAAATCTCTGCGTTCCATCGTAGCTTAGCACCTGTATGCCTGCTATGTTTACATAGTCTCCGGAGTCCACGAGCCAGTTGGATGTAGTACTAAGATGTGCAGCAAAGTCCGTGGCGCTTGTTGCAGTGGAAGTTACATACTTTGCACCCTGTGCTTTTGCCATATAGGCACCTATGTCGTTTGGCAGAACGCTCTTTATGTCCACTTCTAGCACCTGGTCCTTTCTGGCGCCGTAGTGTATTACCTTGCCTGCAAAGGTCCCATCAAGGAGCTTTATGCCGTTGTATTCAGTGTCTGTGCCTATCTTCTTAATAGCATCAATGAAGTTGTCAATCTCCCTCTGAAGGCTTGCTCTTGCGTTGGGGTCGTTTATGTCGTTTGCTGCACGCACCGTCCTTTTGTAAATCTCGTTGAGCCTGTTAAATATTTGACCTGCGGAGCTCTCTGCAATCCTTAGGGCAGAGAGGCCTGTTTGGATGTTCCTGTTGCCTTCTTCAAGACCCGAACCCACTATCATGAGCTGGTCAGCGATAAACAAACCTGCCGAGTCATCTGCTGCGTTTAGTATCCTTAGACCTGTGGAAAGCCTAAGCAAGGATTTGTTCATTTCCCTCTCGTTAGAGAGGATTGCAGTGTGCGTTGCTGCTCCTTCAAAGTTGAAGTTAATTCTTAGTGCCATGGTTTGCACCTCCTTTTGGGTTTGTTATATGTTTTATCGGACGAGATGTAGGTTTTTTAAGTTTTTAAAAATACAGTTTCCTCTTAGCTTCACTGGATATAAGCACTCTCTTCATGTTTTGCACCTCAGGAAGCCTACTTCAGCCTACAAAGTGTAATATGTGATAGAATTCAAGATATGCACATAACAGCGGATCTACTCAAAGAGAGAGTTTACAAAAACCAACAAATCTTAAGTAGCAAGGCCCCAGGCATTCTCCAAATCATATCAAGTCCTCCACCCAACTTTAGTGTAATCGTAAAAGACGGCAAGCTGGATGCGGACTTTGGGGGAGGTGGTATTTACAGTGGAGATGCCTATGGAATGAGCCTTTCTCAGGTGCAGGCTTTTGAGGAGAAGCCTATAAGGCTGTTTCCGGATATAAGCCTTGGAGAGTCTTCTGAAGATACCCCTGTCATAGCTCATCGCTACGGTGCTAAGATACAAAGGCTGATAGGAAACAGGATAGAGCCAAAGCCTCTTAGAGAGACGAGGCACATACCTATGCTTCTCATGGTGGGTCTTGGTTTTGGTATACATCTTGAGCTTTTGCTGGAGCGGTATGAGGTTCAGAACCTTATCATCCTTGACGTGCCTGCCTTTTTTAGGCTAAGCTTGTATTACCTTGATTGGGAAAGGCTCCTCCAGTATTATTCCAAACCCGGTAGAAGCCTAAACCTTATAGTCCACGACAAGCTAATAATGGAGCAAAACCTTGACAACGCCTTTCAGGAGCTTTTGAGAACCATACAGCAACTAAACCCTGGTGTTTTCTACTGGGGTTACTACTTTGAGCATCTGCGCTACAACCCACCCATGAGGCTCTTGGAGTGGTTTTCCTCTTCTCCTGCCTTTCAGGAGCTTTTTCATGGATACTTTGACGATGAGCTTTGGTCTTTGAGGTGGACCTTGGAAAAATTTGAAAGGAAAATACCCCTTTATTACCCACAGAAAAAGGTGCCCGCTGGCTCTGTTGCCTTTGTAGTGGGTGCAGGACCTTCTTTGGATTACGCCATAGATAAGATTAGAGAGTATCAGGACAAGGCAGTTATCTTCTCCTGCGGGACAGCCATATCCGCCCTCCAGAGGGCTGGCATTGTGCCAGATTTTCATGTGGAGATAGAAAGGACAAAGTATACCTACGACACCCTTTTGGAGCTAGACAGAGACTTTCTAAAACAAACCAGGCTTATAGCCAACAACCCCCTGTGGACAGACTGCTTTAAGCTCTTCAAAAAGGGCTACATGTTCCTAAAGCTCAACGACACTGGTGCATTGCTTTTAGAGCCCACTGGCTCACCTATCATATGGCACACGGGACCAACTGTGACCGCAGCAGGCGTTGCCCTTGCAGGAGAGTTTGGCTTTGAGGAGGTATACCTCTTTGGTGTAGACCTTGGCTCAAAAAGCTTAGAAAATCACCACTCAAAGCTCACAAGCTACTACAACCCTAAGAGCTTTCTCTCCAAGTCCAAGATAGACTTTGACCTTACGGTGCCGGGCAACTTTGGGGGTGAAGTAAGGACCCATAGGTGGTTTTTAAACACCAAGTATGGTATAGAACAGACTATAAAGAAAAAGGGCATAAAAGCCTACAACACCTCTGACGGAGCAAAGATAGAGGGTGCTGTGCCTTTGCCCATAGAGTTCTTTAGGCTTGAGAAGGCAACCGATAAAGCTACAGCCATAAGGAACATAGAAGAGAACTTTGACACACGATACATAAAGCTGGTAAAACCCGCAGAGGCACTAAGAAGGCTCCAGACGGAGTTTGAAACTCTGTCGGAGTTTATAAAGGAATACCCAAAGAGGTTTGACTTTTCAAAATACTACGACGCAGTTCAGAGCTTTGTGGAGCTTGAAAGGAAGCTACTGGTGATTAAAAACCCCATGCTCTATAACCTTACCTACCACAACACACATGGCTGGAGTCAGATAGCCTTGGGGCATGCCCTGTCTCTCGGTGGGCAGGAGATGAAGGAATTTTTAGAGGAGTTTTATATGCTATACTATCAATTTCTAAGGGATGCAACTGCGGAGATTAAGAGGCTTTTGGAGGATTTTGGATGGTTGAAATAGGGGGAAGGAAGGTAGGTGAAGGTCAGCAGGTTTTTATAGTGGCCGAGCTTTCCGCCAACCACCTTCAAAACCTTGACCTTGCCCTAAGGACCATAGAAGCCATAAAGGCCTCTGGTGCGGATGCGGTAAAACTTCAAACCTACACGCCAGACACCATAACCCTCAATGTGAAAAGCGAGCACTTTATGATAAGACAGGGCACTCTTTGGGATGGACAGTATCTTTATGACCTCTATAAGAAAGCCTACACGCCTTGGGAGTGGCACCATAAACTCTTTGAATTTGCAAGGGACTTAGGGCTTGTGTGTTTTTCATCTCCTTTTGATAGGACTGCGGTGGATTTTTTGGAAGATCTTGAGGTGCCTGCCTACAAGGTTGCCTCCTTTGAGATAACAGACATACCCCTCATTGAATACATAGCAAGCAAGGGAAAGCCGGTGATAATCTCCACAGGCATTGCCACACTCTCTGACATAGAGGAGGCTCTGAGTGCCTGCAGGAGGGCGGGCAACGAGCAGGTTATACTTCTCAAGTGTGTCTCTGAATACCCAACACCCTTTGAAGATGCAAACCTCAGAACCATACCCAACATGAGGGAAACCTTTGGCGTGCCTGTAGGGCTTTCTGACCATACGCTGGGCATATCCGTGCCAATAGCAAGCGTGGCTCTGGGCGCAGTGATGGTGGAAAAGCATTTTATCCTTGACAGAAGCCTTGGAGGACCAGACAGTGCCTTTTCTCTTGAGCCTGCGGAGTTCAAGGCTATGGTGGAAGCCATAAGACAGGTGGAAAAGGCACTGGGGAAAGTAAGCTACGAGCTAACAGAAAGGCAAAAGGAGATGAGGAAGTTTGCAAGAAGCCTCTTTGTGGCAAAGGACATAAGGGCTGGAGAGGTCTTTACAGAGGAGCATGTCCGAAGCGTAAGACCGGGCTACGGTCTGCACCCTAAGCATTTAAAAGACATAATTGGTAGAAGGGCAAGGGTGAACATACCCGCAGGCACGCCCTTGAGCTGGGAGCTTGTAGAATGAACTTTTTAGAAGGCAAAACAGTTTTGATAACAGGAGGCACAGGCTCTTTTGGAAGGGCTTTCGTAAGGTTTTTGCTAACCCATCACAACCCCAAGAAAATAATCATCCTCAGCAGGGATGAGTTTAAACAGTGGCAGATGAGCAAGGAGTTTCCAGAGGATAGGTTTCCACAGCTTAGGTTTTTCCTCGGAGACATAAGGGACAAGGACCGGCTCAGGCTTGCCTTTGATGGTGTAGACTACGTGGTGCATGCAGCAGCCC
>JAXSPD010000004.1:0-51933 GCA_037926845.1 Candidatus Pampinifervens yunnanense
GGTGCGGGTGGAGGGAGTTGAACCCTCACGGGCGTAAGCCCACTGGATCCTGAGTCCAGCGCGTCTGCCAGTTCCGCCACACCCGCTAAGCTTTAGATTATAACTCAATCCTTGTCTGCCTTACAAAACAAATTTTTGAAAAATGTGAAACACCCCCCTGTTTTTCAAGCCTTGTCTCTCAAGGCTTTGAACTAATTTTCAAACAAAGAACACGAGGCAGAAATTTTTTGTTTGAAAAATATGAAACACCCCCGCAGGGAGTGGGTGGGAGGGCTAGCGAAATTTTTCCAGTTTCTGGAATTTTTTCGCCCCCATCTGCAGACAAACCTTGGGAGGGAAAGGACAATTTTTGAAATTTTTTCAATTTCTGCCCCTTCTCAAGCAAGCCCGCCCGCAGAACAAAAACCACGCAAAAACCTATACTTAGAATTACCTACTATGATTTTCCTCTTTGTTAATTAATTGTGGGAGGGGGGAGCCTCCCAATAATTAATAATTAATGAGCGCGCCCAAACTAACTTCTTAATAATAGTTACCAGTATTGGTATGTCAAGCTGTCCGCCCCAACTCTGTACTTTTGTCCTGCCTCGTATATCTTTACACTATACGTGTAGTTTATATCGCAAGCATTTTGCCATTGTTTACAGCCTTCTTTCGTTTGCCAAACACATACATCTCTTCTTCTACATGCCTTGTAGCCGTTTCTCCATTCACAAGATTTGGCTCGCTTGAGTTCCTGAGATACTAAAGCACCGCCGTTGTATCTCTGATACATCTCAAAGAGCTTTTTGCAAACAGTCCTGTCATATTCATATTTGTTGATAAAAGCTTGAGCCCGTGCATGATTTGGGATACTTTTTATCTCCGTGATGCCCTCCCTTTCTAATTTATCCTTCCACCACCTAAAGGTTATTTGTGCAAAGCCTTCTGAACCTATGCCGTCTGAGCTCAAAACGGAGTGCCTGCAGAGACTTTCCTTTTCTGCTTGAGCAACACTATACCACCAAGGAAAATTCACTCCAAAGTAGTAAAAATGAGCCTTTCTTATCTCTCCCGCTATTTGCTTACACCTCTCAACCGCCTTGAGCGTATGCGTAAATAAAAACAGCATAAAGAACAATAACAAGCAAAACCTTAGCATTTAAGCCCTCCTCCGCCCAGTCCACTTGAGGAAAAGCCAGCTTCCTCGTGATATGTGCGTGCATAAAGCCCATGCTTACGAGTAAAGCCTTCACGGATATAAGCTGGACTGGTGCGGGTAAATGTTCGTAAAACCTTGTAATATAAAGTAGGAGCAAGAGGATAATAACCACTAAATCCATAGATAGCCGTTTTAACTCTTTCACTACTTGCATATCTCTATTGCCCTCCTAAGTAGTGTATTTTCTTCTTTAAGTAAGCCATAGTTTTTTATTAGCTTTCTCAGTCTTTCTTCATATGTGTCTTTTTCTTGTATTTTCTCAAGCTCTGCCGGTGGGACTTCTGGAACTTCACATTTAGTAACAATAGGCTTCTCTATGACCTGAGGCTTACACGCAGGACATTCTCTAACCGCTTGTCCGCAAGAAGCTATAAAAGCCATAAATATTGAAGCGACAAGCCACTTCATTTTTCTACCTCTACCAGTCTGTCAAGTATTAGCGTTAGGTTTTTGCAAGTGTCTTTTGTTGCTTCTACCTTAATATCGTATCTTTGTGCTATGGAAAGCCTTTTTACCTCTTCTGCATATGTCCTTAGCTTTTTAGCATAGTCCATCTCTTTCTGCTTTACTTCATTCACAAGGTTGTTATAGGACGAAACATATGCTTGAAGGTCTTTCTCACACTGCTTAAGCAACAAGGCTTGCCTCTGGCTTTCTTTGCTACAAGTAGCTATTTCTTGTTTAAGGCTACTAACTTGTTGCGTGCGTATGTGATTAACCGCAAGAAAACTAAGCATGGCACCAGCTACAAAAACCGCTACATAGCCATAAAAACCAAGCATTGTTAGACCTCCATCCACTGTCCGTTTTCATACTTCCACTCTAAAGGCATCTTGTCAATGTCGTTTACTTCTACGAATTCGTAAGGTTTGCCTTCCCACACAGGGTCGTTGGGACACTCTGTATAGCCTAAGAGAACGCCTTCCTGAAGTGTTTTTACGCCTTGCGGAGTAGTTATCTCCTTTGGCTCTCCCTTGTAAATAATTGCATACATGTTTAACCTCCCTGCGGTTGTAAGAAGCCAACAAAGTTTACTTCTTGTAATGCAACATAAGAAGTTGTATATCCATCTATTACGAAAACTCTCCAATGCCTATAGTATCCAGCTTTGCTAACATAAAAGACCTGTTCTGTTGTATTGTTTGGCAATGTAATAGTATTAGTAGCATCAAGCCAGTTGCTTCCACCGGACGAGTATTGAATTTTTATATTTCGTGAAGGACCATCACTGCTATTCTGAATTCTTACAGTATGCACAAAAACCGGGGATATAAAAGAATACCTGACCCACTGATTTGTGGATACACCATTCGCAGATATCCAATAACCTGTGCCCTTATCAAAAGCCCTCCAAGCATCGTAGGAAGATGACCATATAGAACTTGCACTTGCCTGTCCTTCTGGGGTTGTGTTAGATATCATCTGAGGCACTTGCTTTGAAGGCAGAGCTTTAGAAGAGATAAACGCATCTCTTGCATTAGTATTTGCAAAAATTGCATCCAAAGCGGTTTGGGATTCTATTATTGCTCTCATAGCAGTGGAACTGTTAGCAATAGCGTTCATAGCAGTGGAACTGTTAGCAATAGCGTTCATAGCAGTGGAACTGTTGAGAATAGCGTTCATAGCAGTGGAGTCATTATCCATAAACCAGAAGTTGTCTTTGTAAACCCTCATAAATACCGCCTTGCCTAATTGCGACTGTGTTAGCTGATTTAGTAGGTTTGAGTTGCCTTGCAGAACTGCAAAGAGTATCTGCTCTTGCAATGCATCAAAACCACTTACCACCTTTGGCATTTTTACACCTCCATACCATGTATAAATACATTTGCCTGACCGTTAGAACCAACTGCAATTGTATCGCCCGCATTAAGCACAAGTTTCTCTGAAAACCAGCTGACAGATGATGCTGAGTAATAAAGTGTATTGTTTATCTTAACTGTTAGATTTGAGTTGTTTGGCAGAAACACATAAAGCTGAACCATGGCGGCTTTCCCCGCTGGCACCGTGTATACAACTTGTTCTTGATTATTTATCGTTGCTATAGCAAGCATTAATCACCTCCAAAAAAGAAAGCCATGGCATAGAGCTTGTTTAAATCAAGCTGTGAAATTGCTTGCTCTTTTGCAGACTGAATAGCATTGAGAGCCTCTGTTCTTACCGCCTCTATATTGTTTATGGCTTGTGTATGGTTTGCCTGTATTTGAGATATAGCTTCTGTTCTTGCTGTCTGTATCTGCCCTAACACTTCATCTCTGCTTGCGTTGATTATCGCATCAGCGTTGTCTCTTTTTTGCTGTATCTGTAAGACTAACATATCTGCTTCGTTTTTCTTATTCTCTATATATCCCCAGCTGGGTGCTAAAACTTCGTTTATCCTCGTCAAAGCATATTGTGTTGTAGCTCTTACTACATGCTCCCAGTCTTTTTTGATGTCTTCCAAAGCGGTTATTCTGAGGTCTATGTCTCTGAATATTCGGTTAAATGTCTCATCTGACAAAACGGTCTTTTTCGTAAATCTGTATTTTTCAAACTGGCTTGGCATTATGTTTCCTCCTTGACCTTTTCCACCTTGTCTTTTATCTGCTTGTAAACTTCCTTGCTTATCTCTATTATCTGCCCTGCGTAAAACTTCTTGCCAAAGAGTTCTATGTCTTCCTTTAGCCTTACCTTTATAGTCTCCATCTCAAACCTCCTTAATATGCTACATCTATTCTTTCAACGATTGCAAAAGGTTGACTGTCTTCGGTTCTTGTCCCTGACACTTTTATCTTGTATTGATTAGTTCCGTTAGCGATGTTAAAGGTGTAAGTAAGTCTTATTGCGTTTTCGTCTTCTTGCTGCTGAGATATAATCGCAGGGTTTATTGTGTCCTGTCCCACGATTAGCTGGCAGTTGAGAGTGTGCTTGGTGCTGTCAAAACCTGCAACAAGCAACTGAACTTCTATCGTGTTTCTTGGAGAAGATAGATTTCTTTGTGTTGATAATGCTGTAAATGTAGTAGCAGGTCTGGATGCGGTTATGGCTTGTTCTGCTAAATAGAGGGTTGGTTGCAAGTCTGCTGTTCCGAGTAGAACCGCTCTGATTGGGACTATATCCGGTTTTGAGCTTAATCTTCCTGCTTCTGTAATTGGATACCATTTACCACCTACGTTTATCTCATATATAAGCTGTGTGCCTTCTGGGACAATTGCAGGTGCTTGTATAACTAAGTCTGTTATACCACCTGACAGGGATACGGGTTGAAGTTGAACTTCTGTTCTTGCTTGCTTAAACTGTGCACCGTATAAGGTAAACATTATGTCTTTGGTGAGGTCTCCTGTGAAGTAGTCTCCGTCAGTTCCAAAGAAAAGCGTTCCTTGTAGATAGTTTTGTCCGCTTACTGTTGCAACTCTATAGTTCCCTTGAGTGATGAAGCAGATAGCATATCTGCCCGGTTTTAAATATACCGGTGTGATATTTATTCTTGTCTCTTGTGGATATCTTCTTACATCTGCTGGCTGGACTGTTACCATTGTCAAGGTCTTTTTCAGGTCTGGCTTGCCGTTCGTTGTCTCACAGATTAAGACATTTATCGGAGCATTGCTGTCTGTTTGTGTAAAGTATAGCCCAAGTGATGTAAGATAAAAGGCTGAAGACACAAGGAATGTCTGTGAAACTATAGCTCCGTTTATACTATGCGTTGTGGTCTCTATTCTGTATTCAGTCTGTGGCACTCGCACCCAATAGCCATAATATCCATACCACCAATAGTAATACCCATAATACCAATACCAATATCTGTAATACCAATTCCAATACCAGTTCCAGCTCCAGCCATAGACCCATTGCCATGTGTAAGTGGTGTATTTTTTGACCTCATGTGTCTGCCATTGGTATTGAGATATGGATATGTCTCCTGAATAGCCCTCCGTTTTTATCTTTGGCACATGAGTAAAATCTGGCAGAACAAGGCTGTCAAATCTCTTTATATTTGGGTCATAAGGATTAAAAAGTGCAAGATTGGCTAATGCTCTACCTGCATCTGGGAAAAGTATGCCGTTTTGTATTTTTGCAGTTGTGTTGCCTGTGTCTATCTTCTGCGTGTTTCCAAAATAGTCCGCATCGTAAGAGTGATATGTGCTTGGAAGATTTAGTTTTTCTTTTACTCTTGCCATATCAGCTGCAATCTCTAACACTTGCTTTAAATCAGCTTTTCTGTCAGATTTTTTAGAAAGTGCGGTTAGGTCTGTAATAATTCCTGCTATGCGAGGCTCTGTTAGGTTTTTCCATGCTTGCAGTTCTGCTACATCTGCCTTTACTTCTTTTAGTCTTGGCAGAATGTAGTCAGACACCCTTTGAATTCTCTCTATGCCGGTTGTGTTCAGATACACATATGCAACAGGGACAACTCCTTCTTGCAAAGCTGGTGGTTGCGGGTCTGCACTTTCTACTCCTGGGACTATGTTGATGTTTGCGACCCTAACTTTTTGCATCGCAACTGCACGAGGCTCTGTTGTCCCCTGCACTACATCTATTAGAAAGTCTCTTGGTTCTATGTCAGTTTCTACTTCACTGCCCCAAACGACTACCGCACACACTTTTTTTGTGGCAAGTGGTAGATACTGAAAAAGATTAAACTCTTGTGCTTGTTCTGATACATATATATCCCCATTCTTGTATAATCTTCCGGGCTCTACTCTTATCTCAACCGCTCCCTGCTGACTGACTTCAAACCCAGTGTAGTGCGTAGAATCAGATATTGCATCTTGTGTAAGGCTCTTAATCGTCTCATCTGTAAACTGCTCTATGTTGTTTAAATCCTCAGCCTGAAGTTCTTGCCTGTCTCTGAAGATAACTTTTTTAAACATTTACAACCTCCTCTACTTTTATGTTCATGTTAGCTGTTATAGTGCCATCCGCAGTTGGCACTCTCTTGGTTTTTGTGTCTAAAAGCACTTTGTCCCTTACGGACTTAAACTCAGCAAGCATTCGTATTGCGGATGTAAGTCTTTCTTTGTTTTGTCTTTGCAAAAAGCGAGTGAACCGCCTTTCGCCTCTTATCTGTGCGTGCACTATAGCGTTATATGGGGGAATGCTTATAGGTTTTTCGTTTAGGTATGTAAAGGGCTTCCTGCCTTTTAACATAATCTCGTCGTCGTATATTCTTATGCTTTTGTATATTCTTCTTTCCGCATCTGTGAAACAAGTGTGCCCATAGAGAAACCACAAATATACCGCTTTTTTGTATGCTTGTCCTTTTTCTTGGATTTCTCTATAGTAAACTGATATAGGCTCATAGGATGGGGTTAAGATGTTGAGCTGGTGTTTAACTTCCTGCTCTTGGTATTCTTGCATAAGTCTTATCCGATAAAGTCTTTTTTCTGCCTCGTGGTCTAAAAGAAACTTGTCTAAAAGCCTGTAAAATATGCCTTTTGCTTGCCCTTGTTTTCTTACTTCTACTTCCTTAAAGGCGGTCTTTGTCTTAGTCTGTGTTAGCCTTGCAAGACTGACAAGTGGGATTATCTGGCTCTTTTTTCTTAGGTAAGCCCTTATCCCAAACCTTGTGCGTGCGGATGATACATATGGGTATATCTTCTCTAAAAACTTATTCTCTCTCCCTTTTCCTTTCCATGCGTATTTTACAAGCCTTAACTCTGGAAACTGTTCAAGCCATCTCTCTCTATCACTGTCTGTCAAAGACAAGGAGAGAAAAGTCTCATGGTGTGGTGTGTAGGCTTTTAGGAATTCCGCCTTGGACAATTCAAGGGCTTTCTTTATACCTGCAAGCGTTCCTTTTAGCCTATGAATTTCTATAGCTTGTTTTATTAGTTTTCTTTTCTCTTGTATGTTTTTGGTAAACTCCCACCCTTCCACATGAAACTGCCAAGCCAAAAGGTCAAGGACTTCCCCAGGTAGTTCATCTATGCGAGAGTAGATTAAGGTTTTCCCTGTCTCGGAGAAGAGAAAAGAAAATACCCCTTCTGTGCTTTCTGCGAGCTTTCTTATGCCCTCATCTACCGCTATGCTTGGTGGCAAAAGCTCTTTAATCATCACTTAATCCCATATACTGTATTGAGCTTATTCCACCCTTTGCCACTTGTGTTGCAAAGATTTCAAATCTTGCTGGGCTTATAACATCTACCTTGTAAGCTCCTGCGTTTTTGACCCTTTGGGTTAGTTCCTCTGGCAATACATCCTTACCTATTTTCCTGCCAGTGTCTTTTATAAAGTCTTGGACTGCTTTGGCTACCGCTTGCTGTATTTGAAAAACTTTTGCTTCGTCTTTTTTATGAACCCAGTAGCGAAGATTGACATCATACCGCACTACCTCTGGTGCATGCACAAAAACTTGGTCTGTCAAGGGTCTGACTTTTTCATCGTTTAGGTGCCTTCTCACAAGCTCTATCATCTCTTGGTCTGGCAGTTCACCATCTTTCAGAAGAAAGTAGACTGCTACCTGTCCCGGTGCTGGGCTAAAAACTTCTACGTCTTCTATTAATGTGTGAGCTGATTTTGTGTGGTAGATGTAGGCGGATTTTGACCCAGCGTTGCTAAACCTTTCTATGCTAAGTCTAATGCGTTCTCTAAACCTCTCGTCATCCTCTTGGTCGGTCCCAAACATGGTTGTGGAGATGTTTACAGCTTGGACTTCGTAAGGTAGTGGGTCAAGCAATTTATTTACCTGTCCTGCGGTAAAGCCGTTGCCTATGGTTCCTGCGGTTTGACACTCTGCATCTACATATGCCTCTGTTTGTCCTGCTTTTATTACAGTCTGCTCTACTGTCTCAAAGACTATCTCATCGTTTACAGCAACCCGTGTGCCTCGTGGGATAACTATGTCTCTTTGTACTGGCTCTTGTGTGAAAAACTTCAGTCTTGTTCTTGCTTTTTGTGCTGGAAGCCTCTTTACTCCATAAAACTCCGCAAGGGCATCTAAGTACTCCCCCTCAGCAAAGGCAAGTAAATTTTGCTTTGCTGACCAGTCAATCTTAAAAGCAAGAAGGGCGGATATATAGGCTATAACATCAAGCAATAGCCTTTCTGGGTCTGCCGGGTATAGTGTTCTGTTTGTTATTGTCTCGTAGGCTTTTATAAGCTCTTGTTCGTAGTGCTGTGGGTTTGTTATTGTAAAGCGTATGTCCATGTCAGTTCCTCAGCTTCTATTTTGATAGTTAAGACAACATCTGCACGACCCATTTCTTTGTATCTTATGTCTATAGCTTTGACTTTTGCACGAGGTTCGTATGTTTCTATTGCATCAACTATCGTGGCTTTTAGCTTGCCTGTGTTCAACGGGGTTGGATTATCAATGAAATCTCTATAATCTACTGCAAAGCCTGGTCTATGTGGAACTGTGCCCCTCGGGGTGCTGAGGATTATGCGGATGTTTTGGAGGACGGACTTAACTGTATCTTGTTCCACAAGAGAAAACATGTGTATATTCTTGTGTGTGGCGTGATTTGTATCAAGCAGAGATTTCAGTTGCTATTTAGCGTTTATGTAAACTACTATAACTCCAAGCTCTTTATTGCGTTCTACTTTAAGTATGCAACCCCCAATAGTTTTTGTGCTTGTCTCTTGTTTGCCTTGCATCACCGCCATAACGCTTTTTAGAATAGCCGAACCTTCCTCCTCTGAAGGATTACACAAAACTTTTATGGGTGCCATAAGCATGGCAGTGGTTATCAGGTTTTCCCTGTCGTCTTGAGTGCCTGTAAACATTACCCAAACATTTTTAACTGGGTCACCTTCTATAAAGATCGCTGATGCTTTTGTTGCATAAGAAAGTCTATCCGCATTTTTTGTTTTGCTTGGTGATATCTTTAGGTCTGCAAGAAGTTTATCAAGTTCCTTCTCTACGCCATTAAGCGAGCCAAATGTCTTCTTTTGTTGATTTTCTTGTTTTGCTTCTTGTTTTGTTTCCTGCTCTTTCTCGCCTTGCGAAGAGAGCAGTATAACACCCACTACGATAAGAGCAATTGCCAAGGACACTGCTTTAACTCTGTTCTTTTTTAGCTCTGGGTCCTTGGCGGTAATAGCACCAAGAACAATTAGGGCACCCAATACAATTAAGGCTATGCTTAATATTGTCATGACACTACCTCCTTAACAGATTTTGATTTTGTTCAAAAGGTCTTTTCTGTGTGGTGCAAGGCTATACACCCTCTCCCAGCCTTCTTCCACTGTTTGTTTTATATTCTTATTCAAGACAGACAAGCGAGTTCCAAACACAAGGAAAGCAATAGTGCCTGCAATAGCAAGCAAGCCAGTTTTGTCAATCTTCAGATAGAGCAATATGTAAGATACTACCACTAACACAAAAGAGGCTATAGTTAACTTCTCTGCTTTATCCTTCTGGCTACACATGTGCTTTAATTTGTTATATGTATCTTCTGCTATTATCTCTGCCTTTTTCTCGTCTTTGTTTTGCTCTCCTATGGCTATGTTTACGTTGTTGCTTTGTTTGACAACTACCACATTGCCATAGACACTTTTCAGAACCTCTGTAAACTTCTGAGATACCTCATCTGCGGTCAGCCCCAGCTTGCTCGCCTCTTCCACTATGCTTTCCAGCTTTTTCTCTAATTCCACCTTACTCCTCCTCCAGTTGCTTATAAAATTCTAACCCGTCTTCCAGTGCTTTGAAAAGTATTTCACTCTCTATCCGTTGCCTTCCTTTTAGTGCCTTTTGCCACTCTGGCATCAGTCTTTTGGCTACATATTCGGATACTCTATAGACTTTCTTTGCTGTAGGTCTTATGCCTTTTTTCCTGAGTTCCTGTATGACCTTGTGGACTACCCATTGCAGGAAGTCATCCTCTGTTTGTGGGATAGTTTCCTCAAACATCTCCCCAGTGCCGTATTTTAGCCACTCAAGAGAGACATTAAAGGTGCGGGAGATGGCTATGAGGACTGACTCTTTTGTTGGCTCGCCTGCTTCTATCTTAGAAAGTCTTGACTGAGAAATCCCAATTGCGTTTGCAAATTCTTTTTGTGAAAGATGTAAAACTTGCCTAAGAAACTTAATCCTTTCACCAATATTCTCATAAATATGATTTAAATCATATGCAGAATGCATTTTTTCCTCTTGACAAGTATGCGTTTTGCATATATAATTACCCTTACCATGCAAAGCACCATTAAGGAAATTATAAGGCAGGAATGTAGGAACAAGGGTATATCTCTCTACAGACTTGCAAAAACTCTTGGGATTGACCTTGCGTATCTTAGTGCTGTTCTCAGTCTTGCTAAGATATCCAGACCCACAATCCTGAAGATCGCAGAGTTCTTGCATCGCCCTGACCTCCTTTACATCTACGAGAAAGAATTAAGGTCAAGGGCGGTAGAAAACAAGCCCGAGAAATCTACAGAAACAAACCTATCAAATAAAGGAGGTAGCCATGTTTGAAACAATTTTTAGAAAGTTTATCAAGAGCAAGGGAGCTTATACGCTCGCCAATAGCCTAAGCATCTCTGAGAAAGCAATTTATAGCTGGAGTGTGGAGGAGGACAGCCCGTTTTTTAGAAGGAATCCCTTAGACAGGGCGGTTCAGGTGCTTGATGTTCTAAAGCGGTATACACCAGAATTGCTCCATGAAGCCCTAACAGAGATAACAGAACGCTATGGCTACAGATTGGAAAAGCTACCTGCAGAGGAAGACGTGAAACTCTCAAGGCTTCTCAAAGAGGTTAACGATGTGCCTGAGGAACTCTTAAGGGCATACGAAGATGGAGAGCTTACAGAGGAAGAGATAACAAAAGCTATCAAGGAGATAGAAGAAGCTCAGGAAGTGCTGGCAAAAAAGAAAGCATATCTCCAGTGGAAGCTGGGGACGATAAAACCAATCAAGGTAAAGGGAGGTTTGTTATGATGGACTTTCTTTTGGCTCAGAAGGCTTTTGTAAAAACGAGGGAAGTTGAATTCCTAACTTCTGAAGCTCAGAAACAACTTCTTCCAACTCAACTAATAAAAGAGTTAAGGCTGGTTCAACGGATAGATTATCTGCTTTCTGCTTTAACCTCTCATATTCTTTTGCTATATAAGGCTCAAGCATCTTCTCATAAAGGTTGTGCCTATGCTCCAGAGAACTACCAAGGACTTCAAGCAGTTGCAGAAGGGTTTGAAGTTTACTTGAAACTGGTCCAGGAAGCTCTTGAGCTTTCACAAGCTCTTCCAGTAGAGCCTGAAGGGCAAGACAGTGTTTCTGAAGGAGGTTTATATCCTTCATGAGAAAAAGCAGAAGAGACTCCATGAAAGCAATTATAACGGAGGTGAAGGGTAAAAAGGGCTACCCACCCGAGAGCAAGAACTCTCAGGAGGTGCAAGATGAAGCTACTACTAAAAGAAATTAGGTCTAACGGCTTGGAAGTGCAAGTGCTTGACCTCTTTCGGTATCGCCATTTTTGGTTTGATGCGAAGAGGGTCGCAGTTGAGACAAGCAAGGGTTGGGATGTTTACGAGGTGGTCAAGTGGGAAGAGTTTACAGACGCTACCATCCTGCTTGTCAGACACATAGGTAGGCTTTCAAGTCTACCAGTGGAGGTGGTGGGATGAGAGAGAGGCTTGAAGACTTCTTTTTTGTCGGTTTAAGTCTTTTATTCTTTGTCTCTGGTGCGGTTTTGACATTGTCTTTGAACAAAAGACACATGGAACTGCACGCAGAGAACAAAGCCCTAAGGCATCATCTGTCAGTTTTGTGTAGCTATATAGACAGCTTGCCAAAAAGGTATAGAGCTGTCTACGAAGTATGCCTCGAGCAAGAACAAGAAAACACAGAAAGGAGGTAATAGACATGAGCAACATAACGCTCGCACAAGAAAAGCAAGCGGTAGAGATGGTGAGGGTATTATTCCCTCACCTGCAGGATGTTCCAGACATAGAGGTGGCTAAAGCTATAGCCACCGCCAGACATCTGGGCTTAGACCCTATCAAGAAGGAAGTCCATCTTGTCCCCTTCAAGGGGAAGGTGCAGTTGGTGGTGGGCTATCTGGAATATATAAAGCGTGCGGAGAGGTCGGGCAAACTGAATGGCTGGCAGGTAAACATAAGCGGGGACACAGCAAGAGTAGTGATATATAGAAAGGACTGGGAGCACCCCTTCGAATGGGAAGTGAGTCTACAGGAGGTCCAAAAGGACACTCCAACATGGAGACAAATGCCACAGTTTATGCTAAAGAAGGTTGCCATATCGCAAGCCTTCAGACTGTGCTTCCCGGAAGAGCTGGGACATATGCCATATACGGAGGCGGAGGGTGAAATAGGAGAGGAGTATGTGGAGACAGAGCAACACAAAGATTTCAGAAAAATCACGGAAGCACAGCAAAAGAAGATAAGGGTTTTGCTGAAAGACTTGGGGCTAAAGGACAAGGGTGAGATACTCACCCTAATATCCAATATCGTGGGGCGAGAGATAGAAAGCTCACAAGACTTAACACTTCAGGAAGCGTCGCTTGTTATAGATACCTTAACGCAAGAACTTCAAAACAGGCAGGAGGTAGAGTAATGATCGTCAAGTTGAAGATTTCAGACATAACAATTCCCCAGGGGCTTCTGCCCCGTGTTCTTACAGGCACGGTTCAGGAGGTAGTAGAACGCTATAAAGAGGCATACGAGCTTGGAGAACAGCTACCACCTATCAAAGTATGGAAAAGGGACAGCCAATACTGGCTTATAGATGGGGTTCACAGACTGCAGGCTCATAAACTGCTTGACAGAGAATACATAGAAGCAGAGCTTGTAGAGTGCAGGGATGAGCTTGACTTTAGGATAAGAGCGATAACAGAGAATATCAAGCACGGACTATCTCTAAGTGCAGAGGAAATTAAGGAAAATGCACGCTTGCTTTTCAAGGCTGGGCTAAAAGATGTCAAAGAGATAGCAAAAATCCTGAAAAGGACGGAGCGGGCTGTCTACTACTACCTGGAAGACCTGATAGAGGAAGAGAAGGAGGCTTTAAGAAAGCAGGTTTTAGAGTTAAGAGACAGCGGGATGAGACAAAAGGAAATAGCGGAAAGACTGGGACTCTCTGAAAGACACGTAAGAAACCTACTTTCAGAAGCGGAAAAAATTGAAAAAATTTCAAAAATTTCCTGTTCCCTCCCTCCCACCAAAGAGGCAATCAAACTCTTCTCCGAGTTCCTTGAGACAAGGGGAACCATCTCAGTTGACGATTGGGTAAACTTCGTCATAGAGACGGAGAAAAAGAAGGGCATAGTGATTGAAGGGAGACCAGAGGCATTCCTTTCTGGTCTTGCAGGAGAAGTCAGAGCAGTAATAGAAAAATACGCAGAGGACGACTGGGAGATAGTGGAAAAGGCTCTGCAGAACATCAGCTGGGTCAAGGAGCTATCTGGGTTAGCCAGAAAGAACTTCCTACAGCAACGCAAAAAATACTGGGAAAGGATCAGGGAAGAACTGGAGGAAAAAAGAAGAAAAGAAGCCCTTATCCTGCAACGGGCAGAGGAAGTCCTTAGAGACCACACATACATTTTTTCTAATTGGAACAACTTAGCCCATCATCTGCGGTCTTCATACCAAGACTTTGCACAGATAACAGAAAGTGAGATAAGAGACGTTCTCATAAAACACTCAGATAGACTAATAGCCATCTACGAAGAAATCCCAGAACTGACAGAAGAGAAGTGGGAGCAGATAGCAGATAGAAAGATGGAATACAGCGAGGCAGTAGAGGTAGCAAAAGGATATGGCAGAAGACTGCCATATGCAATTTGGAATATATGGCACACCAAGCAAGAAACACAGCTCACCTCCACCCACCTCCCCTCCTCCCAATTGGCGGGTTCTCAGCCCGCCCTTTCTGAAGAAGAAGAGGATGAATGGGTAAAAGGGTGGGAAGAAGCATGGAGGGAAGAGCAGGAACGCAAGAAACAAGAGAAACAGGAGCAAGAGAAACAAGAGAAAAAAGAGTTTAGACCTATACCGCCTGAAGAGGAGCTGGAGCGGTTAGCTGGGGACATATACAGGATAGTGGCAAACGTGATGGAAAAGTATCCAGAATATTTGGAAAGCTGGTGGGAAGAGATAGAAAGAGAGGTCAGGGATGTCATAAAAATCAGAAAGAGGTCTCAGCAATGACAGATAGGGAGAGGAAAGTCCTAAAACTTAGGGCTACTGGGCTATCCATACGCCAGATAGCCCAAGCCCTTGGCTTACCTGTTTCTACCATCCACAGAATCCTGAATAAGGAGAAAGGCAAGAAAGGGAGGAAGGAGAAGTATAGCACGGATATACTCCCAGCGCAGGTGAAAGAAAAGTTAAAGACACTCTTATTGCAAGTAAACACAGAAAAAGGCAAAAAGAGGACTGTTAGCCTTAGGCGGGTATTCTCACTTCTGGAGCTTGACCTGAAAATGATAGGCATAACCTCGTTATATGGTTTCTACAAAGTGGTAGAGGGATTTGTAAAAGAGGAATGGGGGAGTTGGCACAAGCTGGAGCTGGCAAGGAAAGGCGTAAAGGAGGCTCCCAAGGTAAGCAGAGGCAAGATAAGAAGAGAAAAGGGCATAGTGGAAATAGACGCTACTGGATACAGCTTCAAAGGCAAAAACTACTCAATCCTTGTTGCTTTGGAGATATACTCCATGAGAGTTTTAGGTTTTTATGTAATAGAAAACAAACAGCGAGAAGCAACACACTACAATAAGGCATTCACTTCCTTAGATGTTGCTAAGTTTATGCTAAGTCTTTTCACAACCTACGGAGTGCCCACTGGGATTAAAACGGACAACGAAAAAATACTAACCTCTGAGTATATAACACGAAGCCTGACGGAGCTTGGAGTAGAAATCCGCAGGACAAAGCCATATCAGGCAAACCAAAAGCTGATAGAAAGGGTCATCAGAGAGTTGAAGGATATAGCGAGAACCATAAAAGCTAATACCTTGGAGGAGCTTTTCTCACAAGCCATAGACACATATAACAGGCAGGAACACCGCTTTGAACACTTCCAAAAGCCCGTTGCACCTGCGGAGATACCTTTGGAAGGCTTTAAGGAAGTAGATGAAGACGCTCTAAGAAGAGCCTTTGCAGAAAGATTTGAGAGGGTAGTAAGGAACAACACAATAACAATAGACAACCTCAAGTATGAGTTTTATATGCCTACGGATACAGACAAGGAACTGGGGAGAAGGAAACACCCAGACAAGGTTATATGTCTCAGAGACATAGAAGACATCACAAGGCTGGAAGTCTATTCTACAGATGGAAAGTATCTTGGTATAGCAAGGCTCATATCCACAGAGCTACCAAGTCTTGAGCCAGTTGAGTATAAACAGATAAGACAGAGGGAGAAGAGACAAACAAGAAGAGAAAAAGAGCTAAGGGAGGAGCTTAAAGAGCTGCAAGAGACAAAGATACAAGAGGCACAGGAGGACATCTTATCACTACTGCTTGTAGAAACTAAAGCCGAGACAAGTGAGGAGGGGCAGGGAGAAGAGGAGATAGACATTCTAAAACTTTTTGGAGGTGACTAAGATGGTTCACGCAGAGCAAGTTCTTAGAGACACAGTTAACGCTCTTGTAAGGATTAGGGAGCAGACTGGCTCCCCAGTCCATGCCCTTGTCTGGGGCGTGTGGGGAAATGGCAAAACCTTCTCTGCGCATAAGATAAGACAAGAAAGACAGCACGATGTGTTTTATTACAAAGCACCAGCGGAGGAAGTGTCTCCCAATAAACTCGTAAAAGGTTTATCCCTTACCTGCGGTGCGGGTTTTAGGCTAACAAAAGAAGCAACGCTTGACCTCTTAAGATATACCATAGCTTCTCGCAACATCAGACCAATCATCATCATAGACGAAGCACAAAGAATTTTAAAGAGACCAGTGCTGTTGAACGAACTGAAGGACTTAAGCGAAGACCCAGATTTTGGTCTTTGCTACATATTCCTCGGAGACCAAAGTCTGCCAAAAATTGTCCAAAGCACTCCGCACAGTATTTACAAAAGAGTAGTGATACGGAGGGAGCTTGAACAAATAACAAAAGAAACAATACAGACGGTTTTGAAGGAGAAAAAAATCAGCGGGGATGCAGAGGAATTTTTCGCACTTGCGAAAGAGCGTGGTTGGACAACTCTGGACGCATACTTTACCGCAACCGCTTTGGCTAAAGCTGGCTTAGAAGCCACAAAAGAAAACATCCTCAAGGTAGCCAAAGGTCTCGGGAGGTAAGCATGTTTACGGATGGCTATATTTGGGGAAGGATGTTGGAGATGAAGGTTTTCAGACCCGAGGATGTGGTAAACGCTTTGAACCCGCCTCGGGGCTTTAGGAAATGGGTAAAGCAAAAGGTTCATTCCCTAATAGCATCGCAGGTCAAAAACGGCTTGTTAAAGAGACTTGTAGAAAATCCGCCTGTTTTTGCTACATGGCTTGCTACAGAGGAGGACATAAAAGCAGTAATGAAGACCTGCTCTGTGTGTGGTAAGCCTTTTATCCCAAACAGGTCTGACTATCGCTATTGCTCACGAGAGTGCCACATGAAAGCCAAGCAAGAAAGGACAAGGCGGATAAGAAAAGCAATGGGGGTAGGGACTATAAAAAGGAAGTGGACACAAGAAGAACTGCAAAGACTACAGGAACTCGTGCATAGAAGTGCACGATACGGTGAATATGAGGAGCTGGCAAAGGAGCTTGGCAGGACAAAGAAGGCAATAGAAAGCAAAGTCCAAGAGCTGAGGAGGTTAGCACATGCGACATGAGACAATACTTAAAAGATTGCAAGACATCTTAAACAGCAAAAGTGGCAAGGAAGCCCTTAAAAAGCTCCAAATACTTACAGAGGAACTGTCTGCATACATCCAAAGGCAGGAAGAGAAAAAACAAAAATACGGACAAGCTGTTAGACACTTAATGGGTTGGTATTTGCAAAAGTGGAATGGAAGTCCGCCAGAGAGGGTAGGCAGGGCTAACTGGCAAGATGTGGTTGGCAAAACCCTGCGAGAGTTGGTAATCATATACGAGCAGAACTCTCTTAGTGTAGATGACATAAAAAAGGACTATGAAGACTTCCTAAAGCTCAAAGAGGGTTGGCTAAAGGGCGACGGGTCTATAACGAGGTTTAAGGCAGTCCTACCAAGCCTGAAGTCCAGAGACAGCAAGTGGGTAAGCCCAGAAAATGCCAGAGGCATAGACAAATACCTTTGGGAGGAGGGCGATGATGAACTCCCGCTCTAAAAAGGAGATGGTCTACTGGGCAGAGGAAACACGTAAGCTGGTCAAAGAAATAGAAAGGGTGCTCAAGGAATACTATGGGGAGGAAGAATACAAGTGGCTATACAACGTGGTCATGAATTTAATCGCAGTTAAAGGTCTAATGTGGAGCGGGAGCGTTACACACAGAAAAGGAGCATATACAACCGCAAAAAAGGTGAAAGAGGAGGTGGAAAGATGGTTGCGAGGAGCTTAGAAGAAGTGAAAAGATTATACGATGGTAAGGCGGTGTTAGATATCAGAGAAGAGGATGCCTTTTTCTGGGTAGTTTTAAAAACGCACGTGGAGAAAGTTAAAAAAGTCCTATCTTTAGATTTTGTCAGCAAAATACTTATAAATCTTGGCTTCCCAAAGAGAATTGTTTATAACCTGCCTAACACACAAAAGACTGAAAGCATAAAAGAGATAGCGAGCATAATACCAAACAAAAGCCTAATCCTAACAGGACCAGCAGGCACAGGGAAAACCCATGCGGTTGTTTATGCCATAGCCAACGCATTGAGGTATCACAGAGTGGCCAACCCCTTATACATTTCTGTGCCTGCCATCGAGGACTTTAAAGCCATCAGAGCACAATACAGACATGCGGATCTTATAGTGCTTGATGACATAAACAGAGCACTAAGAGACTTTCACCTTGATATGGCAAAAGAGATAATCTACTACTGCTACAACGAAGTAAAAAGTGTTGTTATTATTTCTAATCTGACACCTAATGACCTTATGGGACTCCTACAAGATGAGCCTATACTATCAAGACTGAGGGAAATGTGCAAGGTCAAAAAACTTCAAGGTAAAGACCTCAGGCTACAAAAAGTTTGAAATCTTTGCAAGGTAAGAAAAAGGGCGTGCTATAAATTAACCATAATATGCTTTACACAGTCAGGGAAGTCGCCCAAATACTTAAGGTGGCAGAAAGAACCGTATACAACTGGATAGAGGGGGGCTATCTCCGTGCTGTGCAGGTAGACCACAAGAAAACAGTGCGGATAAGGAAAGAAGACCTTGAAGAGTTTCTAACCAACAACCTAACAACCGCAATGGAGTTCAAAACATCTCTCAAAGCCCCAGCCCGCTCACCGGTAATAGAAAGACTTGTGAAATCCTTGCTTGAAGAGGGCAAGAATTTAGGGTAGCTTCTCATATTATGTTTCGCAAAGGTGCAAGGGTAGAAAGGGAAGTCAAGAAGCTCTTTGAAGAGCATGGCTTTAAGGTCATAAGGTCTGCAGGCTCTCACGGAGAAAGTGACTTATATATAAGTAATAAGGAAATACACCTTGGCATACAAGTCAAAGCCAGAAAAAGGGTGTCTCTGTATTCCATGCTCTCTGGTGCGGATGCCCTTGTCATAAAAGGAGACAGGCAAGAACCACTTCTTGTTATCCCACTAAAAACCTTCTTGGAGGTGCTAAATGGAGTTTGCAGTAGGCAGTCTTTTTAAGCTGGTGTCAGAAGAGATGCTTCCTGTCATAGTCCTTGTCCTACTTGCCTATCACATCCTGCATATGAACAAGGCAATTGAGAAGATTGAGAAAAACATCAACTCGCTTAAGGAAGAAATTCAAGTGCTTGAGAAAACGAAAGTCAACAAGGAGGACCACTTGCAGGATGTTTCAGGATGGCGGTGGGAAATTCAAAGACTGGAGGATAGGATGGAAAAGTTCTTTGACAGGCTTACAGAGCTTATTCAAATGCTAAGGGAGAAGTAGCCATGAGACAAAAGGCACTCAGAGGCAAGATATTACACCTTCTTAGAAAAACCATAGAAGGGCTTGATAGAGATGGCATAGTGCATGTCTTTTATCAGTATTACAAGCTTTCTGAGATAGAGGAAGCATTACACTATTTAGAAAGCAAGGGCTATATACAGTCAGAGGAGATAAAGCTCAGACCAAGGCTTTCCTACAAGCTCTACAGAATTACCGCAAAGGGTATAGATGTGTTAGATGGCTCAGAAGAGGAAAAGGGCATAGCGGTTCCAGAGGAGGACCTTTGATGGCACGCAGGAGCAAGGCAGACCTTTTGTCCATAGTGGACTACATAGTCCACCTTTATCACAACGAGAAAAAGACAATCCGTGAAATAGCAAACATATTGAAAGCTCAGGGCTATGACATATCCTCAAGCTCTATACACAGAACGCTTAGAAGCTATTCAGAAACCGCAAAAGAGCTTCTTGAGATAAGAGAGGAAGTAAAGGCACTGATGGAGGTAGTGAAGGAAAACCCAGCCACGGACAGTATGGAAGCCATAGTAAGCATAATCTCTGCAAGGCTTTTGAAGTTTGTTAAGGATATAGAGAGTTTTGACTTTGATGACCCCTCGGAGCTTGTGCAGTCTATCCACAGGCTTGCGGTTTCTGCGGAAAAACTTCAAAGATACAGAGAAGAAAGACTAAAGAAAGCCATGCAGGAAGTGGAAAAGTCGGAAAAGCAGACATGGGACAAGGAAGAAGTCTTAAAACTCCTAAGGGAAGTCTATGAGGGATAGTATTCTCTTACCCTATCAAAAAACCGCACTACGAGGGGTAGAAAGCAAAAGATTTTCAGTCCTTATGTGGGCAAGGCAAACGGGTAAGAGCTTTCTTGTTAGCTACTATGCTATTAAGAGATGCATAGAGCTCAGCGGACACAGAGTAGTGGTAATATCGCCTTCTGAGAGGCAGTCTAAGGAGCTTCTTGACAAAGTAAAAAGGCATGTCTTGGCTCTAAAACTTGCAGGCGTAGAGTTTTTTGAGGATACAGAGGTCTTTCAGTTAGAGGCAAGGTTTCCAAATGGCTCGAAGATAGTTGCCCTCCCCAGCAAGCCCGAGACGGTTAGAGGCTTTACTGGGGATGTGATAATGGATGAGACCGCTTTCTTTGACAAGGGTTTTGAGGTATATCAGGCGGTTTTTCCAACAATAACAAGAAGCGGTAACTACAAGCTTGTAGCCATATCCACGCCGAGGACAAAAAAAGACCTCTTTTATCACCTGTGGCACATAGCACAGCAAGATACACAAAACTGGTTTTCCTATAAACTCACAATATACGATGCGGTCAAAAACGGGCTTAACATAGACCCAGAGGAGTTAAAGGCAGGCATTAGAAACGAGCTTGCTTGGAGGTCTGAATATCTCTGTGAGTTTATTGACGATGAAGATGTTTTACTGCCTTATGAGGTAATTCAGTCATGTGAAGAGGATGGCGTAGAGGTTTCAGACCTCAGACTTCTAAGAGGAGACATATACACGGGCATAGACATAGGAAGACGCAAAGACCTAACAGTTATAAGCATCTTGGAAAAACTTGGCTCTGTGTTTTATCTTAGAAGGCTTGAAGTCTTGCAGGGACTACCCTTCTCTGAGCAGTTGAGAATAATTGACCACATCGCAAGCTTTTCACGGCGTGTTGCTATAGATGAAACTGGTATAGGCATGCAAATGGCTGAAGAACTCCAGAAACGCTGGGGGGAGGTAAAGGTTCAAAGGGTATACTTCACCGCTAAAGTAAAAGAGGAGCTGGCAGAAAGACTTAAGGCGGTCTTTGTAGACAAGCTCATAAGAATTCCACCAGACAATGACCTTAGAGAAGACCTACATTCAGTCAAAAGAGTTATAACAGACAAGGGAAACATCAGATACGAAGGGCACACAGAAGACGGACACGCAGATAGGTTTTGGAGCTTGGCTTTGGCGCTCTACAGTGCAAAGGATACAACAAAAGAGATAAGCCCCTTAGTGTTTTACTCCACACCAAGGAACATAAAGGAGTTTTGGCATGTGGAAAGAGCTTTTTGAGAAAATAAGGAAAACCCTACAAGGCAAAAGACAAAGCATAGAGCCAATAAGTGCGGTTTTACCAAAGACAAAGGATATAAGGTCAAGGCTTATAGACCCAAGGTATCCAAGAAGCGTTTTGTTTGATATAGAGAAGGCGGTCTTTACTAACCCAATACTTTCTCAAGTTCATAACCTTGTCACAAACCTTGCAAACACGGGGCATACGGTTGAAGTAGAAACAGACGAAATGAAAGAGGAAATAACAAAACTGGCACAGAGGCTAAACACAGACAGCCTTGTAAATGCTTTATTCTCACAGCTAATTTTGTATGGTTGCATATCTGCGGAGGTGGTAGTAAGCCCCAAGTTGGACGGGATTGAAAGAGTGCATAGAGTTCACCCGGCAAGTGTTTATTTTGCTTACGATGAAGAGGAAGACGTATTTAAACCTTATCAGGTTGTGGCGGACAAAACCATAGAGCTTAACCCCAACACATATGCATACCTGCCTCTTCTGACCGTTGACGGTTCTCCCTATGCAATACCTCCTATGCTTGCTTCTCTTACCCTCATTGATGTGGTGGATAGTTTAAGCACGGAGCTAAAAAACCTCGCAGGCAAGCTTGGGCTTGTGGGCTTTCTTGATATTACCCTTCCAGCACTACCAAGAAGCCCTGCAGAGACTGAAGTGGAATACCAAAAAAGAGCAAGAGAGTTTTTGCAAAACATCGCACAGGACATCGCAGAAAACATGCAAAAAGGCATCCTATTGCATTTTGAAGGCACTCAAGCTCAGTTTAAAGAGATATCTGTCAATGCGGGTGGCATAAAGGATGTAATGAACACGGTAGAAAAGTGGCTAATAGAAGGAGCAAAAGGACAACCTGCACTCCTTGGCTTTTCAGAAGGTCTTACAGAAACATGGGCTACAGTGAGCCTTCATATATTCATCTCACAGCTTAAAAACTATCAACGCTTAGTAGAACGCTTCCTTGAATATGTCTATAAGCTACACCTTACCCTTGCGGGCTATGATGTTGAGGATGTAAACGTATCCTTTGCGGAGCCTCCTAACTTCAAAGCCAAAGAGGAAGAGGAAGCAAAGAAAGCAAGGGTTGAGTGGGTAGTCCAGCTCCTGCAAGCTGGCATAATAGACTTGCAAACTGCCAGAAAACTCGTGGAGGAGTTTATCTGATGGACCCTTACAGACCAGACCCAGAGATAGAGAGGGTACTTAAGCTCGTGCTTCCAAGCCTGAATGAAGGACTTAAATCCGCTTTTGAGTATGTGTTTGAGCGTTCAAAGTATTTTGTCTCCTTTCAAGACCTCGTAAGCATACTGCTTTCAAAACTTGAAGAGAAAATGAGACTGCCAGACCCCGTCAAGGCAAAGCTTTATGAGGAGCTTGAAAGGATATACAACAATTCGGTGCAAGAGACCATATCTGAAATATTCCAAGAGGGCTTTGTAGACTTTAGAAGCCCAGATACAAGAAGCATAGAATACGCTCTAAGGCTACATGACTTTTATCTTGGTAAGTTTTTCCAAGGAGACAAGCAGGTAAGAAAGAGGGTGCTTGACTGGTTTTCTGAATATTACCTCCGAGAAGGCAATCCTATCGGCAGAGGGCAGAAAGGTGTGAAGGAGTTTCTTAGGCAGTTTGGACACTACATAAAGCCACAAGTGGAATGGAAAGCAAGGCAGATAATAGACACTTCTGTTAACTTTCTTAGGAATGCAGGCAAGATAAAAACTTTACAAAAGGCGAGGATAGAGCACTATCGCTGGGATGCGACTAACGATAGGCTCACTTGTAAGATATGCAGGAGCTATGATGGTAGAATTTTTAAAACCGCAGAGGCGGTTAGAATACTTGACATACTTGAGACCACACAAGACCCTGAGCTGATAAGAGAGCTAAAACCTTTTGTAAACAAACCTGTCAAAGGTCCAAGTGATAGTTTACCTACAAAGCTCCCACCAATCCATCCACACTGCAGATGTAGGGTGGTAGCTCATTACCTTGAGGAAGCTCTACCAGTTTCAGTAGAGCCAGTAGGCAGGGGCACTATGGAACAAAGAGAACTTTTGGAAGAGTTTAGGGCTTTGAAATCCGAGGAGATTACGAACAAGGTGAAGGCTCATCTTGGAAGTAGTTGGGAGAGAGGAGAAGAACATCAAAAGAAAAATGTTTTTCTGCATTTTGAAAAACATGCAAAAAAGCTCGGAGTTAATTCCATTGAAGAATACAAAGCACTCGCCTATAAGGTTATCAAGGAGCCCGACCATGTGTTTGTGCAAAAAGAACCAAACGGAGAAAGGGTTTACCTCTTTGTCAAAGGCGACTTAGTGGCTATTAGTAGCGATGACTCTTTACTTGTAAAATCTCTTTATAAACTTAAATTTCCTATAGAGGAGTGGTTAAAAGATGCGGAAGGACGAGGCAGAGCCACAATCAAAATACTCTAAGTTAATAGAAGACTGGAAACTTGCAGTGTCAAATGGCTTTGGGGAAATCCCTTACGCATTGGACTACCATGCAGGACCGCCATGGCTTGAGGTAAGAGATAAAATAGAAAAGGTAGGTTTAGGAACACAAGCAGAGGTCATAAAACTTGACATAAAGCTCATAAAGACTGCTATTGCCTTGAAGACGGGAGGCACCTATGAAAGTGATGACCACCCTATAGAAAACTGGTGGTGGCACTTAGACAAGATAGCAAAAGGAGAATATCCAAAGGAGCTTCTTCCAGAACACTTGAGAGAAATCTACACTTTTTGAAATCTTTGCTTGGTTATACCATAAATCCGCCATAACATTCTCTTTATGCTTTTAACCCTTAGCTTTAGTGCGGAAGACCTACAAGAAGGCGAGGACTACATAGAGTTTACCGTCAGAGCCTTGTCCGCAGACACACCAATACAAACCGGTAAGGGAACTGTGGTTTTCCCATCGGAGCTCTTACTCAGAAAACAAGGAGACCTGATAGGTAAACCTTTGCTTTTAGACCACGAGTGGAAAGTAGACAAGATAGTAGGAGTTGTAGTCCATAGCTGGTTTGATGACAGTCAAAAGGCTCTCATGGCAAGGGTTCGTTTGACAAAAGAGGGCAATGAAAAGCTCATAAGTCTTATAAAACTTAAGCCAAGCCCCGTAAAGTCAGTGTCCATTGGTGCGGTAGTAGTCAAGGAAGATGGAAAGGTCAAAGATATAGACTTCAAAGAGCTTTCTTTGGTCTTTGAGGGTGCAGACCCTAATGCAAAGATAGTGGCAGGCAGATATGAAGATATTGAGCTTTCTACCGCCGAGTGGTGGGATGACCCAGAGCTAAGAGATAAGGCACCGCAGGACTTCTTCTTAGACCCATCCTCAAGAAAATACCCATACAAAACGTGGGATGGGGAGATAAGCTGTGAGAGGCTAAAGGCGGCTATGCAACTTTCAAGCCTGCACGGGCATAAGCAAATATATGACAGAGCAAAAAGACTTTATGAAAAACATTGCAAAGGAGGTGCATAAATATGTTTGACAAGGAGACAATTCTAACGCTTAGCAAAGAGGAGCTTCAAGAGGCTGTTGAAACTCTACAGCTAAAACTTGAGCTTCTCGAGAAGGAAAACCAAGAACTTAAAGCCCTCGCAGACATTGGCAAGGCATACTACGAGCATCTAAAGACTGAAGCCATCAGGCTTGTGCGAGCAGTAGAAGGAAACAACTCCGCACTACTTAAACTCATAGACAAGGCTGATGTGGACACGCTCAAGGCTATCGTGGAAGACTACCAAGAAAAGGCAAAAGAAAAGTTCAAAGCAAGTGCGGTCTCACCTCAAGAACAAGAGCAAGAAGTCTTTAGCAAAGAATGGCTACAAAAAGCAAGCTACCAAGACCTTATAAAACTTAAAGAAAAACTTTATGAGGAGGTTAAACAATGAGCACAGTAAGCAGAACCACGCATCCAGAGCTTTTCCCTCTTTACTACGAGAAAAAGCTTCTTGAGTATGTCAGAGCAAATCTTGTTGCAACAAAGTTTGGTCAAAGAAGAAGTCTTCCTGCCAACTCAGGAAGAACCATTGAGTTTTATAGAGCTAATCCAAAACCCGTAGTTACCACCCCCATAACAGACCAACCCACACCGCAAGCAACCGCGCTCCCCAACCTCACACCCATACAGGTGACCGTGCAAGAATACGGCGATAGCATAGACCTGTATGAGTTTACGGACATGACTTCTTTTGTGCCACTTGTTGACTACGCAACCGATATCCTTGCAGACCAAGCCCAAAGAAGTTTAGACACCATAGCCATGAACGAGCTTGTGTCTGGCACGAACGTGCTTTATGCAGGTGGAGTGAACGCCAGGTCTGCCCTTGATGGGACAAAAAAACTCACAAAGACCGAAATAAGAAGGGCGGTGAACTTACTACAAAGAGAAAACATCCCACCCTTTGAAGATGGCTACTATGTTTGTCTAATACATCCAGATAAGATACTTGACCTTTTCACAGACGCTGAGCTGATACAACTCGCAAATGCAAACATGTCCGCCTTTGAGAAGGGCTTTGTGGGGCAGTTTGCAGGTGTGAAGTTTTATGTGTCTACAACCATGCCAATGGTTTCAAACGGAGGCACACCATCCGCAAACGTATATCTAACCCTCGTGTTAGGGAAAGACAGCTATGGAATAGTTGACGTAGATGGGACTACTCTAAAGATGGTTCAGACAAACGTGGACAGACTTGGAAGGGTGAAAACCCTCGGATGGAAGGCTTACTTTGCAGTCAAAAGGCTCTATGAGCCTGCCATAGTGAGAATAGAAAGCAACTAAAGGATGAGCTATGGCTAAGGTAGAGGTTATAAGGGACACATCAGTGTGGATAAACGGGGTCAGACACGACGTCAAAGCTGGCATTCAAGAGTTGGAAAACCACGTTGCAGAGCTTTTGCTCCAGCTTGGTCTTGCAAAAGCGGTGGAGGAGAAAAAGGATGATAAGCGTAGAAGAGGTTAAGGAGTTTTTGAAAAACGCCGACATCCCAACAAGCCAGATAGAGAGAGCTATAAACCTCGCTTATAGCAGGTTTGTAAACCTCAGCGGTCAGCCCCCACAGGAAACAGAAGAGCACAAAAGAGCCCTGCTCCTGCTTACGGTCTTAGAGCTTAGCTCCTACATAAACCTTTACTATAGAGGACAAAACAACACGGAGCTAATAAGAACAAAGGACTTAGCAGTTGAAGTTGAAAGGCTCTTAAACTTAGCACCAAAGGGAGCGATAGTATGGCAGACAATCTAAGAGAGTTTGAAGACTACATGAGAAAACTCCCAGAGAAGATAAAGAGTGCGGTGCGTGTAAGTCTTGAAAGAATAGGAGCGTATGGAGTTTCTAAGCTATCAAAGGGCTTCCAAACAGAAGGAAGAAGCCTTGGCGTAGAGTGGAAGCCCGTAAAAGAGAGCTATCTAAAGCAGAAGATAAAGAAAGGTTTCTCCGAGAAAACACTGCATAGAACTACAACATTAGCTCAGAGCTTCCACTCAAAAGCCACAGACACACAAGTCCAAATTGGCACTCCAGTGCCCTATTCCATTTACCACGAGTATGGAACAAAGAGAATGCCAGCGAGACCTTTTATGAAGCCTCTGGCTCAGCACTTGCAAGAGAGGGCGGCTTCAGAGATTTTCAAGAAAACCTTTAGGGAGCTACTCTAATGTGGCAAAAGATTGAAAATGGAATTACAGAACTTATAAAGCAGGTGGCACAAATAGAAAATGTCCAGCTATGGAGTGGTAAACCCGAAGACCTACTAAAAAGACCAAACACCTATCCAGCCATAAGGGTTATAGTCCAAAAGCATGACCTAAAAAGCCTTGACTTATTTGACGCAAGCTATGAAAGCCTTTTTGATATATCCGTGCTTGTCTTTTACAAGAGTCTAAGGGACGACGGGACTGGAGCTTACAGCATAATAGACAGACTTTACAAGTTAAACAATCACGTGGTAAACGGCTACACCATAAAGCCACAAGGAGCACAGCTTCTTATGACCGACACTTCTGAGTTTGTCTTTGAAGTTAAGTTTACCGCAGAGGGTAAGGAAGTGCTTTATGAGGAAGATGAAGTGCTTACAAGAAGAATAGACTTTGAGGAGGTAATACCATGAAAACCTACAGAGTTGTAAAGGCAGACTTTCCTTTGCTTGTTCAAGGCAAGGTCTTAGCCACAGGCATGATTGTAGAGCTTGAAGAGGATGACCAAGTGAAATCTCTGCTTGAAGCAGGGATTTTGAAAGAAGAAACTAAGAAAAAGGAAAAGGAGGCAAAGAATGGCTGACTTTCTGCATGGTGTAGAGACATTTGTCTTAACTAAGGGACCAGTCCCAGTTAGAGAAGTAAAAAGTGCGGTTGTGTTTTTGGTAGGCACTGCACCCGTGCATCTTACAAAACCCAGTGGAGTTTCAGAGGCTGACTGGTATGACCAAACGGTCAATAACCCCCTTTTGATACTTTCCAGAGAAGATGGAGCAAAATACTTCGGAGAACCTACCTCGGGCTACACAATACCTTATGCTCTTGATGCCGTTTTTGACCACGGTGGCACGGTTGTGATAGCTGTCAATGTCTTTGACCCAAGAGTGCACAAAAACGCACAAAACCAGCCAGACCCTTCGCAAGTCCAAGTAAGCGATGTGATAGGCTCTGTTACAGCGACTGGTAAAAGAAAAGGGCTTCAGATAGTGGATACCCTTTTCTCACAATTTGGCTTTACAGCAAAGATAATCATCGCTCCCACATACTCCACAATACCAGCAGTTGCAACGGAGATGATAGCAAAGGCGAATTTAGTAAGAGCTATGGCTCTTATAGATGCACCGGTGGGCTACACACCTCAGCAAGCCATAAATGCAAGAGGAGCAGGTGGAACGCTTAACTACTCAGAATATAGAGCTGTCATATGCTACCCGCATGTAAAAGTTTGGGATACAGCTACAAACACAGAAAGATTAGAACCACTCTCAAGCAGGCTTGCAGGAGTTATAGCCAGAACCGACCATGAGAAAGGCTACTGGTGGTCTCCCTCAAACCAAGAAATACAAGGAATAATAGGCATAGAAAGACCCATAACCGCAAGCGTCAACGACCCCAATACAGAAGCAAACCAGCTCAATGCGGTAGGAATAGTCACAGTCTTTAACTCCTTTGGCACGGGCTACAGAGTTTGGGGCAATAGGTCTTCCGCATTCCCAAGCAAAACAGACCCACTGAACTTCATAAACATACAAAGAACAGCGGACATAATCGCAGAAAGCCTTGAATACTATGCTCTACAGTGGCTTGATAAACCTCTGCAAATCGCAATAGATGGAGTGCTTTCAGGAGTAAACGCATTTATAAGAACACTGGTAGGTAGAGGAGCTTTGATAGACGGATATTGCTACTTTCCACCAGACAAAAACCCACCAAACCAGCTTGCAAACGGTCACCTAACCTTTGCCTACCACATAATGCCCCCGCCACCGGCAGAAAGAATAACCTTCTATGAAGTAATAGACATAGACCTACTAAAAGCACTAACAGGAGGTAAATGATGATAGAAATTAACAAGGTTACCAACGCAAGAGTGTATATAAACGGCACAGACTTTATAGCAAGGGCGGAGGAAATAGACCTCCCCAAGGTAAAGTTTAAAACTACAGAACTGAAAGCTCTTGGGCTTGTGGGAGAAGCAGACCTTCACACAACCGTGGACAAAATGGAAGCACGCATAAAGTTTAACTCCATATACCCCGACTTCATAGCCTATGCGTCAGACCCAACAAAAGTCCACACGGTCATTGTTAGAGCACCAGTGCAGGTTTACACTCAAAACGGCATGAGCGTAAAACCACTTAAGGCTGAACTTAGAGGCTTCTTTAAAGAGTTTGACACAGGAAAGCTAAAGAAAGGAGACAACGCAGAAGCTGAGGCGAGCATGTCTGTTATCTACTACAAGTTAGAAGTGGATGGCAAAGAGGTCTATGAGATAGATGTCTTTAACAACATCCTGAAGATAAACGGAGAAGACAAGCTACGAGATTATAGACAAGCTATAGGAGGGTAAAAGATGAAGGAAATAGTGCTATCCGATGGCAGAAAGGCGATTGTGAAAGAGGGCAAAGGCAGAGACCTCTTTTGGGCTATGGAAAACGCTTCAACCCAAAACGAAATAATAAAGATGCTCGTAATAAGACTTGTAGAAATAGAAGGTAAGCCAATAACGGAAGACGAACTCGAAGACTTACCGATAGCGGATGCCATGGCACTGTTAAACGAGGTGAGCAAGATTGCAAGCCCTTTCCAAGCCCGAAAGCCATCCTCAGCATGATAAAACATGGCTTTAGTTATGAGAGCCTTGAGAACATGCGGATATCTCAGCTCTCTTTTTGGCTACGTAATCTTGAACAATTTTACGAAGAGCTTCCCGCTCAGCACGATATCTAACATAGGCACGAATGCCATACACTATAAGGTAGAGAACAAGAAACAAAAGACCCAAGTAAAAGAAAATAGGAAAGACAAGCAAGACAAAAACAAAGAAGGATGGAAACAAAAGGTAAAGAGCTATAACGAGCAAAAGACCCATAAAGTAATTATAAACAAGAGAGGTGTCCATGGAAGCCTTTAGCCTTTTCGTAAGCCTTCAGCTTGTTGACAACTTCTCAAGGCAGATATTTCAGGCAAAACAAGGTATGGACCAGTTTACAAAATCCATAGACACTGCAAAAAGTAGGTTAAAAGCCCTACAAGACACTATGCATGACTTTTCAGAAAGGCTTGAAGACATATCCCTCAAGTCAGCACAAGCAATAGCTCTGCCTGTAGCAGGCATTACAAAAGCCATATCTTCCTTTGAGGAGCTTGAAGACGCAAGGGTGCAAATGGAAATAGCTTTTATGACTAAAACCGGTCTGCCAGAAGAGTTCGCTCAAATAAACAAGCAAGCGGAAGAGTTAGGAACAGATCTTCCAGGAGCTATAAAGGATGTTTACCAGCTTGCAAGCAGCCTAAGAGCAGGTGGTCTGTCCGCAAAGGATATAGCAGGAGGAATCTTAGAAGGAACCGCAAAAGCATGGGTGCTTTTCAAAGATGAGGTAAGCACCGCAGAAATGGCAGAGATGGCTACCAAGTTTGCAAATTCCTTTAAGGTAATTCCTAAAGAGTTTCCAAATCTTACAGATGAACTCCAAAGGCTCAAGTATGCATCGGGCATGAAGTTAAGAGAGATAGCTTATTCAACAAAATATTTTGGCAATTATCTACAACAGCTTGGCGTAACTGGGATGAAAGCGGTCAAGCTAACGTTTCCAATGCTTGGCGTTCTAAAACAGGTGGGCTTAGAGGGAGAGACAGCGGGAACGGCAATGGCAAACATGCTAAGAGGTATAATTGATTTTGATAAAAATGTCAAAAAGCTAAAGGATGTAAGCATAAGCATAAGAGCCGAAGAGTTTATGACTGAAGATGGTTTTAAACTTGAGGAATTTCTCATAGCTCTAAGGCAAGAGCTTGAGAAAATTCAAGACCCTCTAAAACGTATGCAGGTTATGAGAGAGCTTTTTGATGAAGAGGGCATGAGGGCGGTAGGTGCTCTTCTTGCAAGGAACAAAGATGAAGCACTTGCCTACCTTGAAACCATCAAGAACACACTTAGCCCAGAAGAGTATGCAATACTGAGAAAACAGATAGAAGCAGGTGGCTTTAGTGGTATTGAGGGCATGAGAAAAGCCATGGATGAACAAGCAAGCCTGCAAGACAGGATAAACAGGGCTACGAACACGTGGAAAAACGTTAAAGAGAGCTTCCTGGGAACGCTTGAGAGCCTCATGGCTGTCATAGGTGAGCTTTTTGCGGAACCACTCAAGGCGATATTTGGCACACTTAACAACGTCCTTGGGAGCATAATGGAATGGGTCAGAGCTCACCAGACCTTAGCCAAAGTTATAGCTTATCCGATAGCTGGCTTTATTGCCTTGATAACAGTCCTTGGCTCTTTGTCCCTCGTGCTTGCATCCGCTCTTAAACTCCTTGCTTTGTCTGTAGGAGTGTTTAGAACGGTGGGTATAGTAATAAAATTCCTTGCGATTGCTTTCAATATCCTTAGAACCGTAATCCTCATCACAAGACTTGCTATGTTATTACTAATCGCCTTTAATCCCGTTGCTCTTGTAATAATCGGCGTAATTGGAGCCATAGCCACAGCAGCTTGGTTCCTATGGAAAAACTGGGATAGGGTTATAAAACTCCTAACCGCAGGCTGGAACTGGCTAAAACAGAACTGGCAAAGTCTTGCAAGGTTTTTGATGACTGTGAACCCCTTCACCGGCATAATGATAGCAGTTAATCACCTTGTCAAAAAACTCTTTGGCATAAGCCTCTTTGACGCTGGAGCAAAGCTCGTAAAGACCCTATGGGAAGGCATAAAGTCTATGGCAAACAAGCCAGTGGAGGCATTTAAGGATATTGTGCAAAGAATAAGAAACATGCTACCCTTTAGCCCAGCCAAGGAGGGACCCTTAAAGGATATTCACAGGATAAAACTGGTAGAAACAATAGCTCAAAGTTTGAGACCAGAACCACTTGTTGTGGCGATGAGGTCAACACTTTCACACCTTTCATCCCAACCCATGAGCATGAAACCCTTGAAACCTACTATGCCTATTGCAGCAAGCACCAACATACACATTAGCTTCGGAGATATAAAGCTCACAAATGCAACACAAGAGACAGCGAGGGCTTTTGCAAGTGAGCTTGAAAAACAAATCAGAGAAGTCTTAAGAAAGATAGACAACGAAAGATACAGGAGGGCTTACTAATGCGGTATGGCAGTTTTGGAGATATAGTCTTTCAAGTGCATGAATATTTCTCACACACAGAAGAGAACAACTTCATATACGCAAGACCGCAGACAATACAGCCACCAGCCACAACACAGTGGCTTGGCAGAGAGCTACAAAAAATCCGCATGAGACTTAAATTTCACTATCTTCTTTCCGATCCAATGGAAAGCTATAAGAAGCTGAAAGAGATAGCACAAAAGGGAGAGGCGCAGAAACTAATAATCGCAGAGCAAGTTCTGGGAGACTTTGTTGTAGACAAGATAAACGCAGAATACACGCAGGTTAATATGCACGGGCAACCAATTGCGATAGAGCTTGATGTTGAATTTACAGAGTATGTAAAAAAAGAGCTACAAAAGACCCAGCACAAGAGAGGTAGCCAAAGTGGTCGGAGAACCCAGAAGGGGGGCAAAGAAAGCAATAAGAAAGCCCCCCAACAAAATCAAAAACCCAAGGCGGTCATAACAAGGGAAGGAGCTAAGAAATGATATACATAACACAAGAAGGAGACAGATGGGATACGATAGCTTATAAACTCTACGGAGACCCTTATGCTTATGACGCTCTGCTTTTATACAACCCACAGTATGCCCATATAACCATTTCCCCTGCAGGGATAAAGCTAATAGTTCCAGAGATAGAATACGAAAAGGATACCTACGAGGTGGCTCCGCCATGGCAAACGGACTAATAGTGCCAGAGCCTTACCTTTATGTAGAGCTTAACAACGCAGACATAACCACACACATCACGCCCTTTCTTATTACTTTTCGATACATTGACAATGATGGTCTTCAGAAGCAAGAGTCCGACGATGTAGAGATAGAGCTACACGACCCAGAAGGGTTTTTTAGAGAAAACCCACCTGCAAGGGGGTCAAGCCTTAAGGTAAAGTTTGGCTACATAGACAAGGCAAGAAACGCAGGAGTGTTTTTCATAGACAGCTATACCTACTCTGTCAGTAGAGATGGAGACAGGTTTACCATAAAAGCCCTTGCCAAGGATGTAAAGTCAAGCTACAGGACTATAAAGACCACAGCCTTTGAAAACAAGACCCTTAAACAAATAGCGGAGGAGATAGCAAATAGACATGGCTATAAACTACACTTCAAAGGCGAGGACATCTCCTTCACGAGATTAACACAAAATCAGAAAAGGGACTTGGAGTTTCTCTCAGAGTTATGTAGACTTTATGGGAAGACTTGCAAAGTTTCAAACAAAACACTTGTTATCATAGACCCAGAGGAGCCCGCAGGGATTTACAAGCTAACAAGAGAGCATATCATCTCAGCGAACTTTGAAGTTAGTAGCCTATACGAGCAAACCGCAGAAGTTAATTATCTTGACCCAAACAAGAAGGAAACAACACAAGACAAGAAGCAAAGCAAGGTAAAAGCATCAGGAGACACGCAAAAGCTAAACATAAGAGTAGAAAACAAGAAGCAAGCAGAGACAATAGCTAAAAAGCAAGCAATGTTAAACAGCATGAAAGAGCTGCAAGCAAGAATAGAGTGTGTAGGCATCCCAGGCCTACACGCAGGAGGTTGGCTCACGATAGAAGGCTTTGGCAGGTTTGACAGAGAGTATTACATCCAAACAGCAACACACATTATCACAAGAGAAGGCTACACAACTGAGCTTGAACTACTGCTTGCTCCATCCCAAGGAGGCAAGAAGAAATGATAAGAGTGGGCAAGGTAGTGGCAGTAGATGATAAAAACGCAAAGGTAAGAGTTCAGATAGAAGATGCGGATGCGGTTGCAACTTTTTGGCTTCCCGTGGTTATGCAAAAAACCCAAGATGATAAACACTATTGGCTTCCAGACATAGGAGAGCTTGTTGTGTGTGCCTTTTATGAAAACGATTGGGACACTGGCTTTGTATTGGGAGCGATTTACAACAACAAAGATAAGCCACCAGCAGAGACACGGGACAGGTTTGTTATAGAGTTCAAAGACGGCACGAGGATAGAATATGACAGAGCAGGTCATAAACTACATATAAGCGTTGTTGGGAATGTAGTGGTCAGAGGAGATAACGTAAGAGTGAGCGGTGGAAACATAGAAATAGCAGGAGGCAGTGTCGTCGTAGCTGGAGACAATATTATTATAGGAGGATAGCAGATGCTTAAGATAACCAAAAGTGCGGAAACAAAAGATATAAAACCCTCTACTGAGGATTGTTCACTCGGGGATGTAAACAAAAGATGGCACAATATTTTTTGTTCACACATTAACTGCAACGGTGTTTCACAGCTTTTTACAATTATTCCTCTCCAATCCGCCAAACTTGGCTCTGAGGACGCAAGATGGGAGTGGGTTTATGCGGACAACGCAAATGTAAATAGCGTGCAGGCTCAAGAAATCTCAACGTCAAACTTATCAAGTCAAACCATAAGCGCTCAGAACGATATAAGTATAGGGGGATCGGTGACTGCTAGTCAACTGCAGTGTAGCAGTGCGAATGTCTCTGGTCAACTGCAGTGTAGCAGTGCGATCGCCAACACCATAGATGTTGGTGACAAAATAACCACCAAATCTTTATTTGTAAACCAGGATATAACTTCAAACTCTATAACTTCAAACTCTATAACTTCGCAGGGGTCCATCTCCTGTGTCTCAATGACATCTAGCTCGGTGACTACTGGTCAACTGCAGTGTAGTAATCTAAGTACATCAAATCTGAGCGTATCAGGACAGTTCAGTATCCAATCACTATCAGCGCAAAATATCTCTTCAAATTCTATTACATCACACGCTATCACAACCAACAACTTAAACACAAGCGGCACTATCTACACAAACAACATTAATGTGTCAGGTGCTCTCTCGTCAAGTTCTATTACCACTAGCAGTTTGAGCGTTGCAAGTAACACATCTACACAAAACATTAATGTTAATAACGAAGCTAATATATACAGCTGTCTAGTATCCACATACTTGAGAGCCCCTCATATAGTCTTTTTAAACGGCTGGAGTATTGCACCGGCTGGGGATGGTTTAGCTTTTTACAACAGAAACGGATATGCTGTGTTAATAATCAGAAATGACGGTATATGGTTCAATGGCAACAAGATAGTGTAATTATTCGGCGATAAATAAGGTCTGCCTGCGGGGGTGAAAAAATTCCAGAAACTGGAAAAATTTCCCCTTCCCCTCCCACCCAGTCCATGCGGGGGGTGTTTCACATTTTTCAAAAACATGCATGTCAGCAAATCCTTGATACACAACGCTTTGAGATATGCAGTGAAACACCCCCAATTTTGTTTGAAAAATGTGAAACACTTTTGGCAGATTATATTAACACATGCCTCAAAGCCTTGTGTTTCTTTATGTTCCGCTATGTCCCTGTATGTCCCACAATCAAGGTAGGGGTGTTTCACATTTTTCAAAAATTTGTATAACCCTTTACGCTGAGCGTTAAGGCTTTCACATCCCTTGGCATCTTTGGAAAGTAGACAAAACCACTAATTTTGGCTCCAGGCTGAATTTCTCCAAAGGCAAAGGCTTTATTTACAATATCTGGGTATACTCTATCTTGAGGTGGAAAGCCGTAGTAGGGCGACCACCATACTCCAAAGGGAGAACTCCAATAGCCTATGCTAAAGCTCAGCCCTCCACCATAACCTCCTCTCAACATGCTTACCACATCCCCGGGCTGTAGGGGGTTATACTGATTGCCCTTCTCATCCAACAAAAATACATCCTCCCTTTTTATGGCAACCGCCTCCTTCTCCCTGTTTTCTACCTCAAGAAGGATTGGCAACACATAGCTGTCTAGGTCCGAAGGTGAGTATTTCCACGCCTTTGCATTTATGCTTACCAAGAGGCCGTTGGATGCTTGCGAGGGACCCTCTATCCTCCAGGTCATGGTGGCACAGCCAGTTATAAATACAAAGAGTAAAAGGATCAACTTCTTCATGTCTTATAATATAGCATGTGTTTTATCTTGCACTTATCTATTCTTTTCTTTGGCTTTTGATAGGTGGTTATGATGCCAAGTCCCTATTCTTTGGCTCTATTGCGGTGGGTTTTGCACTTGTGCTCCACAGGGTGTTAGGTGTGTATCCTCAACATATAAACCCTCTGGCGCTTTTGCATTTTTTCCTTGTGTTTCTGTGGCAAGCCTTTTTGGGTGGTGTGGATGTGGCAAAAAGGGTGCTAAGCCCAAGCCTGAGAGTAAACCCTGGTTTTGTGGTCTATCACTTCAACAGCGACAAGTTCTGGGTTAAAACCCTTCTGTCCCTTACCATAAACCTCACTCCTGGCACCCTTAGCGTTGTTGTGGAGGACAGGCATGTTTTGGTGCATACCCTTGATGTGAACAGCTACAGCGAAGAGACGGTGAGAGAGTTGGAAAGGCTCATAGAGAGGATATTCCAATGAAGGAGCTTGTCCTGCTTCTTTTGGGGCTTAACTTGGCTCTGGGTTTTGTACGCATATTCCGTGGACCAAGTGTTGTGGACAGCATGTTGGCGTCATTGCTTCTTGGGACAGGTGGCACCGCCCTTATAGTAGCCCTCTACAAGTTTTCTGGAGAGGCCTTTCTCCTAAACCTTGCACTAGGCTTTGCCCTCCTTGCGGGAGTGGTAGGCATTGCCTTTGCTATAATACTGCTAAGGGATGTTGATTGAAGGAATTTCTATAGTTCTCATATTAGTTGGGAGTTTTTTTCTGCTTACGGGAAGCATAGGTCTTATAAGGCTTAGGGACTCCTACAGCAGGCTTCATGCACTTACAAAGGCGGATATGTTGGGCTTTGGCTTTGTGGTGCTTGGCACCATGCTTTCCGCGGGCAGTCTTGGTGAGGTGCTAAAGCTCTTCATCATATGGGCTCTTGTTGCCCTCTACAGCTCCATAGTGGGCTATGCCATAGCAAACAGCAAGAGGCGAAGGGATGCTTGATATAATACTTGGCCTTTTGATGCTTTTGTCCGCTTTGGCTTCCTTGCATAGCAAGGACCTTCTCAGGAGTGGGGTCTTTTTTGTTTCCTTCGGCTTTTTGAGCGGCCTTTTCTGGATAAGATTATCTGCTCCGGATATAGCTATGGTAGAGATAATTCTAGGTTCTGCCATAACTAGTATTCTCATATTCAAGCTTTCAAGGGGTATAAGAGATGTGAGCCTGAAGGCTAGCAGGATAAGGAATATGTGGGCTAGCTTTATGTCGCTTCTTCTCTTTGTATATCTGCTTTTCTATCTTACCACGGTTAAGAAACAGGAGAGGGTTGGCCCACTAGTTTTTGAAAACCTAAGCCTAAGCGGTGTGGAAAGCCCGGTGACCGCAGTGCTTCTCAACTTTAGGGGATATGACACTCTTTTGGAAGTAGGTGTTATAACCTTGGGTGTTCTAGGAATAGTGGCTCTAGAGCCAAAGAAGAGGCTATATAGTTGGGAAGACCCAATTGTGCTTAGGTTTTCCAAGATATTCCTTCCCCTAATAGCCCTTTTCTCCCTATACATAACCTATCTGGGAGCTTTTTCGGTGGGGGGTGCTTTTCAGGGTGGGTCTCTCTTGGCGGGCGGTCTTGCTCTTTTAGGGCTTGCAGGACAGAAGCTACCCCTGAAGGAGACCCATACTCTACTCCTTGCAATGCTTAGCCTTGCAGTCTTTGTGGCTTTTGCCCCCCTTTACGCACTTCTAGGATATGGTTTTCTTACCTATCCCCTTGAGTTTTCAACCCTTTCTATCATCCTTATTGAGCTTTCCATTTGCCTTTCCACGGGATTGCTACTGTATACCGCCATAAGGGGTAGGCTATGATGGGCTTCTACTATGTGCTGTCCTTTCTTCTTATCAGCATAAGCGTATACCACTTTACAACCACTAGGAGTGCCTTTAAACGTCTTATTGCGGTCAACATCCTAGGCTCTGGTGTTTTCCTGTTCTTCGTGGCCACTGCAAAAAATACAACTTCTGAAACACCTGACCCTGTGCCTCATGCTCTTGTCCTTACTGGCATAGTTGTGGCAGTTACCGCCACAGCCCTCGCAGTCTCTCTGCTCACCCACCTTAGCAGGAATAGGGAGAGAAAACAGTGAAGGGTATTGACCTAGGTCTCCTAGTGGCTGTCCCCCTTATAGGTTCCATACTTTCTCTTATAAATCCCATCAGGTTGTATGTGGTCCTTCTTTTCAGCCTGCTGTCTTTGGGTCTTTCCTTGCACAGCTTCTACATCACTCTAGTCCATGGAGAGCCCATTTATCAATGGGTTGGTGGATGGGTAGCACCCTTGGGTATAGGTTTTAAACTTGATGGCATTTCGGGCTTTTTTATTATGATGACTGCTGTGGTGAGCCTTGCAGTAGCAGTATATTCTCTGAGCTTTTTCAAGAAGGGCTACGAGAAGCAAGGTGTCTTTTTTTGGTTTTTTTTCTTCTTCCTATGGGCAGGGCTTAATGCCTTTTTTCTTTCTGAAGACCTCTTTAACTTGTATGTGGCTCTCGAGGTGCTATCTCTAACTGCAGTAGTGTTGGTTGGATTACCTGGCCACAGGCGCGCCACAAAGGCTGCACTCAACTACCTTATGCTTTCCCTATTTGCCTCCATGTTTTACCTCTTTGGTGTTGCCATGCTATACACCAACTACGGCACCCTTAGCATGTCCCTACTTTCACAAAGGCTCGTAGGCACCGAGGACTTCGTGTTTGCACTGCTTCCTATAGCCATCGCACTTGCGATAAAGTCTGCCCTTTTCCCCTTCCATTTTTGGCTTCCTCCAGCACACTCAAGCACAGTGGCGCCCGCCAGTGCTCTTTTGTCTGGGCTTGTGGTCAAGCCACCTGCATACCTGATGCTAAGGCTTTGGCTTGAAGTTTTTCCAGATAACAAGAGCCTTGAATACCTTAGCTGGGTTCTAGGTGGGCTGGGTGCCCTTGCAGTGTTTCTTGGCTCCTTCTACGCCATAAGACAAAGGACCATAAAGATGCTACTTGCATACTCTACGGTGGCACAGATGGGCTACCTCTTTTTGATGGTCCCCATATACTATCAGGCTCAAACTCAAGAGATTAGGACGCTTGTCCTTGAAGGTTTTAGCCTTCAGGCTCTGTCTCATGCATTGGCAAAGGCTAGCATGTTCCTCTCCTCGGGCAACGCCATCTATGTAGCAAAGAGGGATGAAATCTCCTATATGCCCGGCTTTGCCCACAGCCACCCTTTTACCTTCTTTGCCCTGTTTTTCTCTGGAGCCACCCTCATAGGTCTTCCCCTGAGCGGCGGCTTTATAGCCAAGTTTTTGTTGCTTAAAGCTTCAATACAAACTGGCTTTGTATTCCAGGGTATCACATTCCTCTTGGGAAGTCTTCTGGCAGCCATGTATATATATCCCATATGGAGGGAAAGCTTTTCTTACAACCCTACGAAGATATACGACCAGCCCATACCAAAGGCTATGGAGCTCTCCGCTTTTGTGCTGGGTTTTGCAGCCTTTTCTCTGGGATTGGTTTCTGGATTTTTACTACAAGGAATAACCGGGAGAGGTTTGAATGGATAAGTTTATGGTGCTTAGCTTGCTATTTAGCTCCTTTGTGGCTAGCGTCTTTATAGCCTTTCTAAAGGAAGAGTGGTCTGTGCTAAGGACCTTGGCTAACATAAGCGCTGCTATATATAAACTCTTTGTGATAGCCTACCTACTATGGGCAGTTTACCATGGGAGGGTCTTTGAAATAAGCTATCCCATGGTTTCCTTTGCCAACTTTCATCTGAGGATAGACCCTCTAGGGCTTTTGTTTGTAAGCCTTTCCTCCTTTCTGTGGCTTTTAACCACCCTTTATGCGGTGGGCTATCTGGAAGGCTATCCAAATCGTAGACGCTTTTTCACCTTTTTTAACCTTGCGGTCACCTCCACCATGGGTATAGCTTTGGCGGGCAATATGTTTACCTTTTTCCTTTTCTACGAGCTTTTGACCCTTAGCACCTACCCATTGGTGGTCCACAAGGGCAACGACAAGTCCCTAAAGGCAGGGGCGGTCTACCTAGTGTATACCATGTTGGGGGGCACACTCTTTCTTGTGTGTCTAGTTTTTGTATACGCAGCGGTAGGAACTGGGAGTTTTCATGCAGGGGGAAACCCCCAGGTAATAGCCTGGGCTATGGAAAACAGAGCGGTGGCTGCCCTACTCTTCTACGGTCTTTTCTTCGGTATGGCTGTAAAGGCGGCGGTCTTTCCCCTACATGGGTGGCTCACCAGGGCTATGGTGGCACCAGCACCGGTGAGTGCACTCTTACATGCGGTAGCAGTAGTAAAAGCGGGTGCCTTTGGCGTTATTAGATTGGTCTATGACCTATATGGTGCACATACGGTGCAGGCTCTCAACCTTTGGCAAGCCCTTGCCTACCTTGCGGGCTGGACCATTGTCTTTGGGGCTTCCATGGCGGTATTTCAGAGCGAGCTCAAAAAGCGTCTTGCTTACTCCACCATAAGCCACCTCTCTTATATACTCCTTGGCACCCTCCTCCCAAGTCCTGTGGCAACCATGGGTGCCCTCCTGCACTTGGTAAACCACGGCATAATGAAGATAACCCTCTTTATGTGCGTAGGGAACTATTCAGAAGCCTACGGTGTGCACAGGTTTGAGGAGGTAAAGGGCATTGGCAGGAAAATGCCCCTTACAACCTTTGCCCTTACCCTTGCATCCCTGGGGCTAATAGGGCTTCCCCTTACAGCAGGCTACCTCACTAAGGAATACCTACAAAAGGGTGCAGAGCTAGTTGGTGCGGAGTGGGCTGTTTATGTGCTTTACCTTAGCTCTCTACTGGGTGCTCTCTACCTCTTGCCCATAGTCTTCAGTGCATGGCTTGGCAAGGGTGAATTCAAGAAAAAGAAAGAAAGCAAACTTGAGACAAGTCTTGTGATGCTAATTCCACCTCTCATAACAGGTATTTTAACCATACTCATAGGTATTTCCACAGGCACCCCCATCAACCCCCTAACATGGGTCAAGCTCATAGTAAGCAGAGAATATGGAGATATGCCCTAAAATGTGCTATAATCTATAGCCATGTCCTGCATAACAAAAGTAAAGGCGAGGGAAGTGCTGGACTCAAGAGGAAACCCCACCGTGGAGGTGGAGGTGGAGCTCGCATCTGGGGCAAGGGGAAGGGCCATAGTTCCCAGCGGAGCATCCACAGGAGAAAGAGAAGCCCTTGAACTCAGAGACCATGACCCTAAAAGATATTTAGGTAAAGGCGTCCTAAGGGCGGTGGACCATGTAAACTCGGTGATAGCCAAAGAGATAGTGGGTTTTGAGGCAAGCCAGCAGGTCCTTATAGACAAGGTTCTCATAGAACTGGATGGCACACCCAACAAGAGCAAGCTGGGAGCCAACGCTATACTAGGCGTTAGCATGGCTGTGGCGAGGGCTATGGCCGAAGAGCTTAGGATAAGCCTTTACAGGTATTTGGGTGGCCTGCAGGCCACAAAGCTCCCGGTCCCACTTATGAATGTGATAAACGGCGGCGTGCATGCGGACAACCCCCTTGACATACAGGAATTTATGATAGTGCCCGTGTGTGGGGGCAGGTTTTCAGAAGCTCTAAGGGCTGGAGTGGAGGTATTCCACCACCTTAAGGTCTTACTCAAGGAAAGGGGATACTCCACCAATGTGGGTGATGAGGGAGGCTTTGCACCAAACCTAAAGAGCACTGAAGATGCCCTTGATATGCTCCTACTTGCCATAGAAAAGGCAGGCTACAAACCTGGAGAAGATGTGCTTCTTGCCCTTGACTGTGCATCCTCTGAGCTTTACTATGAGGACGAACTGTATCATCTTGAGGGTAGAAAATTCAACTCAGAGGATTTGTGTGGTTTTTATGCTAAACTCCTAGAAAAATATCCCATAGTATCCATAGAAGACCCTATGGCTGAGGATGATATAGAAGGTTGGAAAATCATAACAAAAGAGTTAGGACCAAAGGTTCAGCTGGTAGGAGACGACCTTTTTGTGACAAACCCCACACTCTTTAAAGAGGGTATAAGGGAAGGTCTTGCCAACGGCATACTTGTTAAGCTCAATCAGGTAGGAACTTTAACCGAAACTTTGCAGACTATACACACAGCTCAAGAAGCAGGCTATGCAAGCATAATATCCCATCGCTCTGGTGAAACGGAGGATACCTTTATCTCTCACCTTGCAGTGGGCACAAGGGCAGGACAGATAAAGACAGGCTCTGCCTCACGCACCGACAGAGTTGCCAAATACAACGAACTTCTAAGAATAGAGGAGGAACTGGGCCATGAAGCGGAGTTTGGAGGGAAGGAGGCCTTTCGCTTCCTTAAGACCTGAGAGACTTTCAAAGCTTTTTTTTCTTCTCATGCTCATATACACCCTTTACAATCTTTTCCTAAGCCAGTATAATCTTTTTAGGGTCTTTGAACTAAAGAGGGCAGGTATTGAACTAGAGGCTAAGGTTGCCCGTCAACGATTGGAAAACCAGAAGGCAGAACAGGTCCTTGAGTTGATGAGGGAGAACCCGGAACATTTCAAAGAGAGGTTTGCCCGCCAATACATGCAGTTGCAAAGGGAAGGAGAGTATATTCTCCTTTTCAGACATTGATGGTATAATTAAAAACCATGAGAAGGTCTCTTGGTTTATTGCTTTTGTTTTCTCTGCTACTCACATCCTGCGGAAGTATAACCAGAGAAGAGTTTGAGAAGAGATTATCCAGCCTAGAGAGTAGAATAGCACAACTGGAAGAAAGGCAGAAAACATTGGAAGAGAGAAACATAAGAACAGAAGCCAGAGTAGACAACATCGCCGAAGGCCTTGCTAGAACAAGGTTGGAAATAGAAAAACTTAAGCTTGACAGACAAGCACCAACCCACGCAGGTCGTTTGCCAGAACCACCAAGGGAGACATTGCAGGGACCACCTACCTCAGAAAGGCTCCAAGAAGTTGCCAAGCCCCCACAAGAAAGCCCACAACGTGCCGCAGAGGACTATCAAAGGGAATACGACGAAGCCATAAGGCTTTACAACCTCAGACAACTCAATCAAGCCAAAGACCGGTTAATAGAATTTATAAAAAAGTATCCAAGGACGCCCCTTACCGATAACGCCTATCTATGGCTTGGAGTTGTTTATAGGGACCTTGGAGAGCTCAACAAGGCAGAGGCTGTATGGCTTACACTGGTAGAAAGATGTCAAAAAAAGGAAATGGTGGACTGCAACAAGGCACCCTCTGCCCTGCTCCAGCTTGCAAGGCTTTACGAGCAAAGGGGAGACAACCAAAAGGCTAAAGACTACTACGAAAGCATACTTAGGGATTACCCACTGTCGGAGGAAGCTTCTACCGCAAGGGCTAAGCTTGGGAGGTAATATGAGAATACCAAAACATCTGGCTGTTATAATGGACGGAAATGGAAGATGGGCAAGGGAAAGGGGGCTACCAAGGATAGCTGGCCACTACGAAGGTGTAAAAAGAGCAGAGGAGTTGGTAGATGCCTGTATAGACCTTGGAATAAAATGGCTTACGCTCTTTACCTTTTCTACGGAGAATTGGAAAAGGCCGGAGGCAGAAGTAAAAGGTCTTATGAGGCTTCTAGAGGGATACCTAAGGGAAAAAGCTCATCTGCTTTTTGAGAGGGGTATACGGGTATCCTTTATAGGTAGAAGAGACAGACTACCCGAGAGCCTTCTTAGGGAAATGGAAAGGGTTGAAAGGTTAAAACCAGCATTAGAGAACCTTCATGTTCTTCTTGCCCTTGACTATGGAGGCAGGGACGAGATACTTAGAGCGGTGAAAAAAATCTTGGATATTGGGCTTGAACCTACAGAGAGAAGCATAAAACTCTATTCAGACATGCCTGAGGTCCCAGACCCAGACCTATTGATAAGAACCGGTGGTGAGAAAAGAATATCAAACTTCCTTTTGTGGCACCTAGCTTATACGGAGTTATACTTTACAGACACCTATTGGCCTGACTTTAGAAAAGAGGACCTTCTTAGAGCCCTTGAAGATTTTTCAAGAAGGGAGAGGAGATTTGGTGCCCTTCTACAAGAGTAGAGAGTTTATAGGAACACTTATAGGTATTCTAACGATAACCCTTAGTCTTTCTCCTTATCCCATTTTCTATTTGGGTATCCTGCTTTTGTGCTTGCTCATAAGCTACGAACTTTCAAGAGCCTTGGGCTTTGAACTCTTCTATATGTCTTCCATCATCTTGGTTGCGAGCTCTATTTCCCTTGAGCTTGGCCTTACCCTCACCCTGCTTATATCCCTTTACGCAGGGTGGAAAAACTGGTCTATGGAGAGCTTTTTCAAGGCTCTGCTTGTGTTCATTTATGCGGGAATGCTTCCTGTGTTTCTACTTGAGGTCAAGGAGGAAGGGAACTATGTCCTGCTAAAACTCCTGGTATTTGTCTGGGCTGTGGATGTGTTTTCTTACTATGTGGGTAAAAACTTTGGTAAAAGTCCCCTTTCCCCTAGGCTCTCTCCAAAAAAGACATGGGAGGGGCTTGCGGGCGGTGCCTTTGCAGGAATGCTCGCAATGGTCCTTTTTTATGGTTTCAAGGGTGTTCTGTGGACTTTTCCCTTGGTAGTGGTAGCCCTTATGGGGGACCTTTTTAAGAGCTTTATAAAGAGACAGGTAGGTATAAAAGATTTTTCCAACGTGCTGGGAGAACATGGGGGCTTTACTGATAGGTTTGACTCCCTACTTTTCACAGCACCCATCTATCTATTTCTTTTAAAATTTTGAACATGGAGAAGATAAGGGCTTCTATAGAAGAGGTTATTCCCTCAGGCTACGAGTATGAGGTCTATATGGAATACAAGAAAAAAACAAACCTTGAAAGCTCCGAGGAAAAGCTGGAAAACCTCTTGAGGGCAGAGGAGGTAGGGGTTGGTATAAGGGTTTTCAAGGGTAAGAGGATGGGTTTTTCTTACACTACAGACATTGAGGAGAGCTCCCTTAGGGAATGTGCAAGGATTGCAGTGGAAATATGTAGTATAACTCCAGAAGATGAGGGCTTTGCCCTTGGTGCTTGCGAAAGCCTTGGCACTCTTAAGACCTTCTACGACGAAGAGGGTCTAAAAAGGCCTATAGAAGAGAAGATTGACCTCATAATAGACTTGGAAAGGAAAGCAAAAGCCCTTGATGATAGAGTGAAGGGCGTCAGAAAGGTTAGCCTTAAGGAAACAGAACTTGAAGTTTCTTGCTTTAACTCCTGTGGGCTCTTTTATGACTACAGAGGCACATGGTATAGCCTTATGATGGCCGTGCTTGCAGAAGAGGGTGGAGACTCTTCTATATCCTACGACTTTTCCGCTGCAAGGTCCCTAAAGCACTTGCCCCTAGATATGCTGGTTAGGGATGTGGTTTTTAAGGCAACTGCCACTCTTAGACCCTCAAATATGGAAACCACCAAAATGCCCGTGGTCTTCTTCAGAGAGGCCTCTGCCATGATTCTTGAGGCCTTCAGCAACATATTCTTGGGCGATGCCTTGGTAAAGGGTAGGACCTTCTTAAAGGGGAAGGAAGGAGAGGGTCTTTTTTCGAAAAAGCTTAGCATATTGGATGACGGCACTCTGGAGGGTGGCTTCATGAGCCTTCCTGTGGACTCAGAGGGCTACCCTATGAGCAAAAAGGTGGTAGTAGAAAGGGGTGTGTTCAAAGGCTTTCTTCACAGCACATACACCGCTCTTAGGTCTGGGGCAAAGCCTACGGGCAATTCCCTCAGAGAAAGCTTCAGGGGTCTACCCCTTTCTGGTATAACAAATCTTTACATAGATCCTGGAGAAAAAGACCTAGAAGACCTACTTCAGGGAGATGTTCTTCTCATTACAGACCTTATGGGTCTTCATACAGTGGACCCAGTATCTGGAGACTTTTCCCTGGGAGCTTCCGGTATAATATACAGTGCAGGAAGGAGGAAGAAAAGTGTGAGGGGGGTTGTTATAGGTGGAAACATAAGAGATATGTGGAGCTCTGTGGTCGAAGTAGGTAAGGACCTTAGGTTCTATGGAAATGTAGGTTCTCCTTCTATCCTTGTTGAAAACATAACTGTGGGAGGATAAGATGAATAGGGTTTTAGCTATGGCTTTTTTGGTGCTTGGAACCCTTCTTCTGCTAGCTGGCCAATGGGTAGCCTTTGAGGTATATGTCAATAGGAAAATATCACAGGTAAACCACAACATGGCTCAGTTCATTCATCAACTCTACTCTGGCCAAACTCTTGTAAGGCTAGATAAGGCTGACGAGAATGTTATCATACTTAGAACATCAACTGGGAAGGTTATAGCCACTAACAACGCTATAGGACCACTTGCAGTGGACAATTTTATAGCTGCAAGCTACAGTAAGGATGGAAATCAGGCTTTTGTATATACAAAGCGAGTGGGATTCTCCGAGTATTTAAACATTTTAATAGACAGACCCTTCGCCTTAGGTATAGCCCTATCTGGCCTTATTTTGTTCATCTTTGGTATACTGTCCCTACTTATGGAGAGTAGGAAGGAAAGGGAAAATTTGCAGTCCACTGTAAACACAAACCAGGAAGAGATTAAGAAGAAGCTCAAGGCCCTTAGGGTTGCCTTTGCTATGAGTGGAGTAATACCCAAGGAAAGTTTGTCAGAGGCAAAAAAAATACTGGAGGATATAATTAAAAAGATGGAGGGTAAAACATGAACATACTCATAGTCTCCTTTGATAAAAACCTAATAAACAAACTCAAGGAAGTGCTAAGTGAGCACAATTTGATGGATGCAAAAAACGGTGAGGAAGCCATAAACACCATATCCTCATACATGGATGTGGTGATATACGATGCGGTATCTGGTTCCATATCAGAAGAAGATATAAACAACATGTATAGACAAAAGTTTAAAGACTCAAAATACATAGTGCTTGTGGATGACCTCTTCCCCGTTGACATGAACAACCTAATGCCTCCAAAAAAAATTAGACTTATGAGGGATGAGGCAGTAAACAAGATAAGGGATGTTATCAGGGCAGAACCAGAAGAAAAAACAATCCAATACATACAAGAACCATCAATGGAAGAAAACCTTACTATAGAGAGCTTTTCCTTTACAGAACCTGCCATGTCAACCTCAGATATGGAAAGCCCTGTTAACCTTAGAGAGTTTGAGCTTAGTATGCCAGAGGAAGTGGAGATGCACTATGTGGAGGCTACAGAAAAGCCTCAAAGGAAGCTTCTGCTGGTATCCTTTGATACAGCACTTATAAACAATCTTAGAGAAGCTCTTGCTGGAAGGGTTGAGATAATTGAGTCAAGAAATATCAAAGAGGTTATACAAAAGGCTAAGGAAGCGGACATTATACTCTTTGATACCATTTCAGGCATGCTGGCCTACAGAACCCTTATGGATATGTCCAAAGATGAGTTATTGGCAAAAAAGCCATATGTTCTTCTTATAGATGAACTATTCACCATAGATGTATCCAGTATACCACTAGAGAAAAAATACAGCTTCACAAGAGAAACTGAGCTGAGTAGAGCAATAGAAAAAGTTATAGAGCTTGCAGAGGAGCCCCTCCAATATCCTTTACAGGAAACATGGGCTCATGAACAAACCACACAGGAAGAAGACAAAAGTATAATGAGCCTGCTTGAGGAAATAATAGGGTCCAGCCTTGAGGAAGAAAAGCCCCCAGCCCCTACGGAAGAGCCAGAGGCAGCAGAAGTTTCATCAGAGGAGCTAACCAGGGATATTGGTATGGATCAAATGCATGTTATTTCTGAGAGTTCAGCGCAAGTGGATAACATAGCGGAAAGTCTCATAACAGCCTTAGAAAAGGTCCTTAGAGAACAACTATCTCAAGAAAGGGTCTATTCTGCCATATCAAGAGTTATAAGCCCAGAAGATGTAGCCAAGGTATTATCTTCGCTCCTAGAAAGAAAGCTAGAAGAGGTTCTAAGGGAGAAGGTAAGCGAGGTTTTCTCAAAGCTTGATGTAAGTGAGATAGTAAGGGAAGAGGCTCGCAAAGTGTTGAAGGAAAAACTTAGCGAACTTATCACCTAAGGAATAGGGCTTCTTCCTTATACCAACCCCAAACGGTGGGGAAAAGGTTTTCAAACTTGTTCCTAGCCGCCAGCATGCTCTTAGGGGTTGTGAGAAAAATCATAGGCTCTTCTTCCGCTATGATGCGGTAGGCCCTTCTGTATATCTCTACTCTTTTTTCGGGGTTTGTCTCCCTGGCTCCCATATCAAAAAGTTCGTCCACCTTACTTTCCCATTCTGTCTGTGGGCTTTTCTGCCTTGGGTTCCACATGTGCAAAGTTCCTGAGGAGTGCCATACGTTCCTGCCAAAATATGGGTCCATGGATCCCGTAAGCCCGATTATGACCGCCTCCCAGTCGTAGGGCGGGGATGTGAGCCTGCTCACAAGGTTGTTGAAGTCTATGGGTCTGAATATGACCTTTATGCCTATTTTTTCAAGGTCCTCCTTTATCATGTTTCCCATGGCTTCCCTTTCTTTGTTGCCAGCGTTGGTAAGGAGCACAAGCTCAAGGGTGTTGCCTTCGGGGTCCTCCAGCCAGCCATCGCCGTTTCTGTCTTTGAAACCAAGGTGCTCAAGGATAGCCCTTGCCTTCTTGAGGTTGTAGTCATAGACCGGAAAGAGCCCCTCCGTGTAGTAGGGTCTGTTGGCAGGGGTTATGGGTCCGTATAATGGGTCTGCCAAGCCGTTGTAAACAAGGTAGCACATGCCCTCTCTGTCTATGGCGTGGGATATGGCTCTTCTAAAATCTCTATTTTGAAACCATTTGAGCTTATACTTTGGAATGCTAGAGTTGGGGTTTTGGTTGAAGACCAAAAAGGTGGTGGAGGGTGTGGGTCCAAGGTCGTAGAGGGTAGTGTTCTTTAGCCTACTCATAAAAAGCACATCCTGAGGTCTTACGCCCATGTAGTCAACCTCTCCCAAGGAATACTTCAAAAGTGCGGTGTCTGGGTCCTGCAGTATGTAGCCTATCTTTCTCTTTATGTAGGGAAGCCTTCTGCCTTCTTGGTCAAACTCGTAGTAGTAAGGGTTTGCCTCATACTCCACCATAAGACCCTTTATGTATCTTTTGAGCACATAGGGACCAGTCCCTACGATTTCCCTTGGGTCTGTGCTTACGTTCCATGCGGTCATAAAGGTTCCTTCTTTTACGAACCTTTCTAGCTTATGTTTTGGCAGTATGGGTGCAGAGAGGGCATTTAGAAAGGGTGCAAAGGGCTCTGGAAGCCTAAACTCTATGGTGTAGCTGTCTAGCTTTTTTACGAAGTTCCTTACATCCTCCTCGCTTTTTAGAATTCCTCTGAACATATCACCGGTGGAGTTGGGTATGTTGGGGTTTAGGTATATGTCCCTGTAGGTAAAAACCACATCCTCCGCACTAAAGGGCTGTCCATCGCTCCAGCGTATGCCTCTCTTGAGGTGGAAGATGTAAACCCTTCCGCCTTCTTTCTCTTCCCAGCCTTGGGCGAGGTCTGGGACCACCTGCATGGTCTTGAGGTCTGTTTTTGTAAGCCCAGTAAAAAGGTCAGAGAGTACTGCGGTGGAGGAAGTCTCTTGGGCTACTGCAGGGTTGAGTGTCCTTGGGTCAGAGCTAAGCACAAACCTAAGCTCTCCACCCTCTCTACCTTCTTTTACATGAAAGTCCTCGGGTTTGACCCTCACAAAGGATACGCTCCCGGCCTTCGGAGAAGACATAAGGTAAAAGGGGAGAAAGACAAGAAATATAAAGCCTATGGCTAATATAGAGTCTTTCATCTTCCTACTCCTACGAGCTCCATACCCTTTCTGTATGCCCAGTCTATTGCATAGAGCACATCTTCCAAGTTCTCTGGGTCTTTGAGGTTTACAGAGCTAAGAACCTCTTCCACAAGGTTCACAATATCCAAGAAGCCTATCCTGCCCTGCAGGAAAAGCTCCACCGCTATTTGGTCCGCACCCACCAAAACCGCAGGATAAACACCCCCCATAAGGGCAACCCATTTGCACAGAGGAATGCTCCTAAACTTTTCTGTGTCCACCCTTTCAAAGGTTATGGGCGAGAGGTCTAAAAGGCTCTTTTTTTCAAAGGGAAAAGGTTTTCTCTCTGGATAATACAGGCTGTAGAGTATGGGTATCCTCATATCTGTCTGCGAGGTATGAAAGATAAAGCTACCGTCAAGTAGCTCCACAATGCCATGCACCACGCTCTGAGGGTGGATAACCACATCAAGGCTATCCACATCAAGGTCAAAGAGGTTTATGGCTTCTATAAGCTCCATGCCCTTGTTCATAAGTGTGGCAGAGTCAACGGTTATCTTTGCTCCCATCTTCCAGGTGGGGTGCTTGAGGGCATCCTCTACGCTCACATGCCTTAGGTCTTCAAGGCTTTTTTCTCTAAAGGGTCCCCCAGAGGCGGTCAGATAAACCCGCCTTATCTCTTCTTGCTTTAGTCCCAGCATTATCTGAAAGAGGGCGTTGTGTTCGCTGTCTACTGGCACTATCTTATCCTTGTTCTCCCTTACGAGACTCCTCAAACATATAAGAGACTCTTTGTTGCTTGCTAAGAGCCTTTTGCCCTTCTGAAAGGCAAGGTATGTGGGCAGGATGCCGTCTGTGCCAGATATGGCGTTCATAACCATGTCCGAGCCTTCTACGATTGCCATAAGTCCTTCTTCACCCTTCAGAAAGGTGATGCCCTCTGGCAGGCTGGAGAGCCACTCCTTTGATGGATCTTCGTAGCAGGCTACAAACTTGGGCTTTAGCTCCTTTGCCTGTAGCAGGAGCCTCTCTGAAGCTCTTTTTGCCAGCAAGCCTACAAGATCAAAGTCCTCCCTGTATGCCCTGACCACCTCAAGGGTCTGACTTCCCACAGAGCCCGTAGAACCGAGAACGCCCAGCCTTTTCATACTATGCCTGCCCTTAGTATGTCGTGCATGTGTATAATACCAACCGGCTTTTTCTCTTGGTCTGCCACTATGAGGACGGTTATCTTGTGGTCTTCCATCCTCCTGAGGGCTTCGGCGGCAAGCTCTTCCATGCGTGCGGTCTTAGGGTTTGGGGTCATCACATCCCTTGCAAGGCTTGTGTCAAAGTTCCCGCCTCTGTTTACAAACCTCCGAAGGTCTCCGTCGGTTATTATGCCCACCAACCTTCCAGCCTTGTCCACAACGGCGGTAGCACCAAAGCCCTTGCTTGTCATCTCAATTATTGCTTCCTTCATGGGTGTGTCTTCTTTCACTATGGGAACCTCCTCACCCTTGTGGCATAGGTCTTCTACACGCCTTAGCCTTCTTCCAAGAGAGCCAGCCGGATGTCTGAGGGCAAAGTCCTTCTCGGTAAAGCCCTTTAGCTCCAAAAGCACCATGGCAAGAGCATCGCCCAGCACCAGCGACGCTGTAGAGGAGCTTGTGGGCGCAAGTTGTAGAGGACATGCCTCTTTCTCCACAGAGAGGAATATATGCACGTCTGAATGCTTTGCCAGAGTGGAGTTTGGATTGTTGGTTATGGCTATAAGGGGCACTCCCAGGAGCTTTATGTAGGGTATGAGGGAGTTTACCTCTGGAGACTCACCGCTGTTGGAAAAGGCAAGCACCACATCTCCAGAGTCTATCACTCCAAGGTCTCCGTGCAGTGCCTCCGCAGGGTGCAAAAAGTGGGCTGGCGTGCCAGTGCTTGAGAGGGTAGAGGCAACCTTACGGGCTATATGACCAGACTTGCCCACGCCGGTGGTGATAACCTTACCTTGACAGTTTAAAATAAGCTCTATCGCCTTTACGAAACTTTGGTCTAAGTTATCTCTGAGCCTTTGTAAGGCTTGAACCTCTGTATCAAAAACCCTTTTAGCCTTCTGGAGTATCTCATCCATCACTTCTTGTAGTTTTCAATACCCTTCCTTATCTCCTCGTAGGCAAAGTCCACACCCATAAAGCCCTCCACCTTTACCCACTTGCC
>JAXSPD010000005.1:0-51783 GCA_037926845.1 Candidatus Pampinifervens yunnanense
ACTATTTAAAGACAGATATAAACAGGATACTCAAGAAGGTTATAGATGGCAGTTTTTCTCCAGTGCTTGAAGGATTAAAGAATTTGAAGAAGGGCAAAAGTGGGATATGGAGTAGGGTAGTAAACAGGAGGTTTAACCACTGGTTGTATGGGTATGTTCTAAAGAGGATAAAGGAACTATGTGAGGTAGTTGGCGTCCAGCCCTACATAGTTCCACCACAATACACAAGCAGGACTTGTCCTGAGTGTGGATATCAGGACAAGTTGAACCGTAATGGAGAACATTTCAAGTGCCTACGGTGTGGGTATGAGGAGGATGCGGACATAGTAGGTGCGAGGAATGTTCTTATGCGGTTCACAAGGGAGCTTATAGTCCCCTTGCCTGCGAAACCTCGTCCTGTGGAATATTTTTCTATAGGATGAGGAACTATATACAGTTTTGACCTGATTTTTCTTGATAGCGTAGAGGATGACTTTGCGGAGATAATAAAAAAAACAGGTAGGGTTCTGTATGAAAAGGGAAGAAGTGCTTAAATCTTACGATAAATTGAGAAGGTCTTTTGAAACCCTAAGAGAAGCAGTCTTGACAGCAGAGACTACCCTTGAAATAGACGGAACATTGCAGAGGTTTGAATACACCTTTGAGACCTTTTGGAAGTTTTTGAGAATTCTCCTAGAATACCATGGCTTTGAGTGTAGAAGTCCAAGAAGTTGTATTAAAACAGCTTTTAGAGTAGGCTTTTTCGGAGAAGAGGAACTATTTTTAGACATGCTCGAAGACAGAGACCTTACATCTCATATATACAGCGAAGAAGGAAGTAGGAAAGTGTTTGAGAGGATAAAAAATATCTACACAAGGGTTCTTGAGGAGTTTATAAAAGACATACAAAACCTCCTTTAAGCCCTTGCCACAAAGTAAGCGTGCACTTCGTCCGCTCCTACGGACATGAGCAGGTATGCAAGCCTTCTTATAGTAGAGCCGGTGGTAAGAAGGTCGTCCACCACCAAAACCCTCTTGCCCTCAAGGAAGTTCACCAACTCACCCCTTATCCGGTAGCCTAATACCGCCCTTTCCCTTCTTTCTGCCTCAAGGCTTGCCAGCGCAGGGCTGAGGTCTATCCTTTTGAAGACCTTCATGTATGGCACGCCCGCCCCCTTGAGTATATACTCCACATGGTTAAAGCCTCTACTCCACAGCCTTCTTAGGTTCAGGGGCGGAAAGGTTATAAGGTCTGGCTCAAGCTCGTGGATGTATTTCCACAGATGATCTCCTATGATATTTCCCAAGGAAAGAGCCAGGGCTTTGGAGTTTCTAAACTTTATGCCCTGGATGACATCCCTGAGAGCACCCTCATACAAGCCAAAGACCCTATAGGAAAACACATATTCAATTCTCTTTGAATAATCCATGGGATGATGAGCCTTTACGGACGCAAGACAAACATCACAGATAAACCCCTGAGATCTTCCTACAAAGGGTTCTCCACAGTGAAGACATCTCTCTGAAGAAAGCCCAAGTCTTTGCAAAAGCCCTATCACATATAGCCCTCCCTTCTTAGAGATACATAGCCCTTTTTGTTTATTATAAGGTGGTCAAGAAGTTCAAAGCCCATGAGCTGACAAGCCTCTCTTAGCCTCTGGGTGAACTCCACATCTTCTCTTGAGGGTTTTAGCTCACCCTTTGGATGGTTATGGGCTATGAGTATGGAGTGGCATGCGGTGTGTATGGCATGGTAGAGCACATCCTTTGGCTCTGCGTGCAGGACATTCATCCTCCCTATGGCTATTATCTCGTGGGCTATGGGCTTGTTGGTGGGTGCAAGGTATAGGGCAATAAGATGCTCCCTCCTTTCGTCCACCATGTTTTTCAAAAACCTGTATGCGTCCTCTGGGTTGTTTATGAAAACACCTTCATAGGGGTCGTTTATCCTCTTGGCAAGCTCTATTATTGCTTTTATCTGGCAAGCCTTTGCCTCACCTATGCCTTTAAAGCTCTTGACAATATCCTCTGGAGACATTTTGCTAAGCCTTTGCCATCCCAGGCTTACTATCTCCCTTGAAAGGGTCAAAACATCCATATCCTTGGTGCCAGAGCCGAGGATGAGTGCCAGCAGTTCTTCTTCTGTGAGGCTCTCCGCCCCCTTCCTAAGCATCTTCTCCCTGGGTTTTAGGTCCTCGGGAAGCTCCCTTATGGGTCTATTCTGATACATGCCTTTCTATCCTTACCTTTATTATCCTTCGCTCGTCCCGTTGGAGCACCTTAAAGCGGTATCCTTCGTATTCTACCACCTGCCCCTTCTCCGGAAGCCCCCTCAGATTAAAGGATAGAAAACCACCAAGGGTTGTGTAGGGACCCTCCGGGAGTTTTATGTTTAGAAGTCTTTCCACACGCTCCTTTTCCACACTGCCGTCCGCTATCCATATGTCCTTTTCTATCTCCACTATGTCCTCTTTTTCCTCCACTTTGCCCTCAGAAAGCCCTCCTATAAGGTAGCTTTGAAGGTCATCCCATGTGATTATACCCAGAAGGTTCCCCCGCTCGTCCACCACCACGCCCATATGCTCCTTACTCCTTTTGAAAAACTCAAAAACCTTGTCAAGGGTTGTAAATTCTGAAAAGTAGTGGACGGGTCTTATGAGCTCCCTTATGAGCTTTGCATGCCTGCTCTGCACCAGGTCAAAAAGGTCCACATAACCCACTATCTGGTCAACCCGTCTTCTGTAGACGGGCAGTCTTCTGTATTGGCTTTCTTTCATAAGCTCCATAACTTGCTCAGTGCCGGCGTTTTCCTCCACCATGACCACCTCCTTTATGGGTCTTATCTCCTCTGTGGCAAAGAGGTCCTTCATGGTTATGCTACGAAGGGCTATGCGCAGGCTCTCTTCCTTGACTGCAGTCTCCTCTAAAAGCCTTATAATGTCCTCCCTCTGCAGTCTTTCCTGATATTTTCCCTTTAGGGCATTGGTGATAAGCCTGCTTGCTGCTCTTGCAAGGGTCAGCAGTGGCTTTGTAAAGGTCTTTAGCCTGCTCAGAACCCAAAGGGAGGGAAGGATTAGCCTCTCCGCATGCTTTTGAAACAGGCTCTTGGGGAGCAGCTCTCCAAGGAGGAGGGTAAAGACCACAAGGCTTGCGGAGAAGAGCACCTCAAAGCCCTTTATAAAGGGTAGGTAGTCTGCAAGCCTTATGACCGCCAGCGTGTAAAAGGTGGAGGCAAAGACTATGCTGACCGTATAACCCAGCATGGTAAGGGTTATGTATTCTTCTGGGTTCTCATGGAAGTCCCTTAGGAATTCTTGCTTAGTCCTTCTGTAGAGGTTCATCACCCTTCCCCTGTCCACGCTCACGAGGGCTATCTCAGAGCCTGCAAAAAAAGCCTCTAGTAAAACAAAAAAGAAAACACCGAGTAGAAAGCCTAATATCTCCATCCCAGCACCACCCTGTCCTGCCCTGAGTAGTCCTTTATGACCTCAAGGTTAAGCCCCTTCTTTTGAAAGATTCCTCTTACCACCCTCCCCTGGTCATGCCCTATTTCTAGAGCTATCAAGCCCCCTGGCTTGAGAAAGTCTGTAAGAACATCGGCTATGGCTTCGTAGAGCTCCAAACCCATCCTTCCACCTATTAGGGATGAATAGCCCTCAAGTCTTACACCTTCTGGAAGCCTTTCCCAGTGTTCCTCTGGGATGTATGGAGGGTTTGAAACCAAGAGGTCAAAGGCTTTTGGCTTTAGAGCTTTGAAAAGGTCTCCCGCAAAGAGCAAGAGCCTCTCTGAGACGCCGTGTCTTAGGGCGTTTTTCTTTGCAAGCTTTAGAGCCCTTATGTTTATGTCGCTTCCTACCATGCAAAGGTTGGGCTTGTGGTAGAGCAGGCTTACACTTATACACCCCGTGCCCACTCCCAGCTCAAGACCCAACAGTGGCTCACCCTCTGGCAACCGCCTTAGGACCTCCTCCACAAGTATCTCCGTCTCTGGTCTGGGTATGAGGACCCCCTCTTCTACAAAAAAGCTCAGCCCAAAAAACTCCCACTCGCCCAATATATACTGAAGGGGGTATCCCCCCTCAAGCCTTTCTAACTCTCTGAAAAACCTCTCCTCCACCTCTGTGGGAACTTGGAGGTCTTCCATTAGGTAAAGCTCCTTATGGCTTCTTTTCAGAAGGTGTGCCAGAAGGAGGGCTCTGTCCCTGAGGGATGCTCTGCTGGGTCTGAACAGGAGGTCTTTCACCCTCATCCTTTATGAGAGAGCCCCTTTTTGAAGGGTGTGTGAGGGCAAGGAGGATGGCTATCGCCATCAGAGAAAAGCCAAGCCAGTAGGTGACCTTTGTAAGAATAGTGTCCACGCCACCCGGTCCAAAGACGCCCTGTCCCATACCCCCAAAGGCAGTTCCCACATCCCCCCTGCTCCTTTGCATTAGAACCACCACAATAAGCAAAAGTGCAACGATGATAAAGAGCGTAAGAAGAAGGTAATACATGCCTACTATTATACAACCAGCTTGCCATCCTTGAGACGGTATATTCTGTCAAAGTATGCCTTTAGCTCCTCGTTGTGGGTTGCCACAAGGAGGGTAAGCCCTCTTTCCTCCCTCAGCCTTAAAAAGATCTCAAAAATCCTCTTCCCCTCTGCAATGTCAAGGTTTCCCGTAGGTTCGTCCGCAAGTAGTATTTTAGGGTCCAGCATAAGAGCCCTTCCTATGGCTACCCTTTGCTGTTCTCCACCAGAGAGCTGGCTGGGTCTGTGCCTTAGCCGGTGTCCAAGCCTTAGGTATTCAAGTATATGCAGAGCCTTTTCCTCTGGTTTTTCAATGCCTGCCAGCTGTCCCACAAGGGTAAGGTTCTCCAATACATCAAAGTCCTCCAGAAGGTAGTAAAACTGAAAGACAAAACCCATATACCTTTGTCTGAAGGAGGCAAGCTTGTCTTCCTCCATATCTCCTATGCTGTTCCCCATCACATAGACCTGCCCCTCTGTGGGCTTTTCCAGTCCGGCGGTTATGTGGAGGAGGGTGCTTTTGCCTGACCCAGAGGGTCCCATAAGACCCACCACCTCACCCTCATAAACCTCCAAGCTCACATCCCTTAGAGCCTCCACCCCACCTGGATATACCTTCCATAGACCCCTCACTTCTATTATCCTACTCATTCCTGAGAACCCTCACTATACTCTCCTTTCCAGCTCTGTAGGCGGGTAAGAGGCTTGCCAGCAAGGACAGAACCACCGCACCAACAAGGGTAAAGGCAATGTCTGTTAGTTCAAAGTGGACCGGCACATGGTCCATGAGGTATACATCCGCAGGCACTCTGATTAGCCTGTATTGGTTTATAAGATAGCCACCTAGCAGAGAAAGCAAAAAGCCCACCAGCGTCCCAGACATGCCCAGCATGAGACCCTGAAGGAGAAAGACAAAAACCACCTGCCTTCTCCTTAAACCAAAGGTTCTAAGGACCGCAATGTCTTTTACCTTCTCCCTTACTTTCATAAAGAGGAGGCTTGTGATGTTAAAGGACGCTATCACTATCATGAGCATAAGCACGAAGAATATGCCCACCTTCTCAAGCTGAAGGGCGTTAAAGAGAGGCTTGTTGAGGTCTATCCATGAGCGCACTATGGCATCGTTCCCAAGTCTCTTTTCTATCTCTTCTTTTACCTGCTGGGCTTTGTAGGGGTCTCTGAGGTATATTTCATACCCAAGAAGTTGGTAGTTATCCCCGAAGAACTCTGTGGCGATTCTTTCATCCATTACAACGGTGGCATAGTCTTGGTCAAAAACGCCCTTGTGAAAAATACCCTCCACTTTGAAACTTCTTGCTCTTGGTATTATACCAAAGGGAGTGCGTGTTCCCATGGGTGAAAGTAAAACCACTTGGTCCCCCACCCTTAGCCCCAGTATGTCCGCAAGCCCCCTGCCTACCAAAAGTCCATCTCCTGGCTTTAGTCCATATATCTGGTGTGCGTCCTCTGGCTTTAGAGCCCTCACGCTCACGCTGGTAAGCCTGTTTCCTTCGGATATGAGCCCGTTGTAGATTAGAAGGAAGTGGACCCTCTCCACACCGTTTACTTCTTTGAGAACTGTTCCATACTCTTGGGCACTCTCCCGTATAAGAAAACTCACTATTATGTGGGGCGATGCAGAAAGTATTTTTTCTCTTAGAGCCTGCTGAAAACCGGCAAAGACACCCATGGTGAGCAAAAGGGCACCAACACTCAAAACAACTCCCAAAAAGGCTATGAAAGAAACAAGCAGTGTGGACCCTCTGCTAGAAAGGAGATATCTTACGGATATCCTAAGAAGGGGCATCATATGGACTTTAGCTGTTCCAATATTTCCCTCTGCCTCCGTATTATGTATTGTCTTATTTTTTTAGTTTGGTCTTCCCTTAGGTTTATCTTAAAGCCAAGCCTTACATACAGGTCACCTTCCCTACTTATTATGTTTTTGAGTTCTCCATAGGCTTTTACTGAGCCCTCTTTTGGTAGCTCTATTTCAAGTTCAAAAGGGGTGTGTATCCTGGAAGCGTCGCTCGTTATTTGCGACAGTATATCCATAATCCTTTTTGCGTCCTCCTTTTTTAGCAAGATGCCAGCCCCTGATTCACTTATGTCAGCTGCTTTCGCCCTTATAATGCAGTTGTTTTCCACACAAAAGGAGACATAAACAGGCTCCTTTTCTGTGGGTTGTACCCTGATAAATTCTCGTAGCACTACAGGAGGGGCAGGAACAGGCGAATCCACTTCGAGGACTAGCTCATCTCTTAAGTTGCTAAAAACCCTACACAAGAGAAAGAGTTCACGAATCTTTATGTATACGGGCACACTGTCAGAGAAGACGCCCTTGAATTTGCAGTCCTTGAAATCCAAGCTTATAAACCTCTCTTGAGAGGAAACCCACCTTATGGGGAGCTTTACCCTTATGGGAATTTCCTTCCACGATGTGACCACTTCACAGGACTGCCCTCTTTCCAACTCCTTAAGTATATCCGTTAATGTCATAGCTTTATTATACCCTCCTCGGTTACTATGGCGGTTATATTTTCTGGGGGAGTTATATCAAAGGCAAGGTGGAGGGCGGGCGAACCATCGGGAGCTATAGGGATACCCTTTATGAGCTTTATCTCCTTCTCGCTTCTTTCTTCTATGACTATGCTGTCCCCCGTAGTATAACCTTGGTCGAAGGTAGATTTTGGTGCTGCCACATAAAAGGGTATCCCGTGAGCCTTTGCAAGCACAGAGAGGGAATAGGTCCCTATCTTGTTTGCCACATGATAGTCTCTGGTTATCCTGTCCGCACCCACTATGACGCAGTCCACCATGCCCCTTCTCATAAGAAAGCCAGCAGTTGAATCTGTAATAATACTGTGGGGTATGTTCTCCTTGAGAAGTTCCCATGCAGTCAGCCTTGAGCCCTGCAGGTATGGTCTTGTCTCGTCTACCCAAACGAAGACCCTTTTTCCTGCATAATGTGCGGACCTAACAATCCCCAAAGCAGTGCCCCAGCCTGCGGTTGCCAGAGCACCTGTATTGCAATGGGTTAGTATCCTGGATCCTTCTGGTATGAGTTCTTTGCCTATCTCTCCCATTTTTTTGTTTGCTCTGTAGTCCTCCTCTTCTATGGCTATTGCTTCTGCCTCTATGTCCTTCCCTGCTTCGTATGCCCTTTTTATTCTATCAAGAGCCCAAAAGAGGTTGTATGCAGTGGGTCTTGTGTTTTTGAGGGTCTCATAGACCCTCTCTGGCTCTTCTCCAGAGCGCACACCAAGGACAAAGCCGTAGGCAGCGACGCATCCAATTGCGGGAGCACCCCTTACAGCCATATCCCTTATGGCTTGGGCTACCTCTCTGTGGTCTCTAAGATTGAGCCATACTTCTTTTTGGGGAAGCTCCCTCTGGTCTAGGAGCTCAAGACTACTACCCTTCCAGTAAAAAGCTCGCACTTCCATATTTATATAAGATACACTTGCCAAGGGAAGCATGGGGGTTATAATTACATTAACAAGAGGGGATAATGGAATACCAAATATGGGAGATACTTTTGCAGAGTATGGACCTTGCCTACAGACCTCAGCTTCAACACCAGAGAGAATCCTTCGAGGAAACATTTTTTGAAACCTTGGAGGAGTTCACGAGCAAGCAACAAAAAGAAAGTAGCTTGGAAAACTATCCACTCATATTCTTGTTTCCTATATATTTCCCTCTATTTGGGAAAGCAGACTTACAGGTATATACTGAGAATCCTGGAGCAAAAAACACCACACCTGCTCAAGAAGAGGATGTTAATACAGGTCCTCAGTTCCAGAACAGAACCATGCCATTTAGGGAGTTTGTGGGTCAGGATGGTCGGGTAGGAGAGATCTTTGATATGCCATCTGTTCCACCACTACAAAAAGAGACTAATCAGAAAGATTTAATATTTATGAAAGAAAGCCTACTACCCCAGCAAGAGAATACATTCTTAGCTTTTAATGAGGCTTTGGAAGGTAGGAAAAATTTTAAGGATTTTCAAATATTCACAGAGGGAGCATCCCAGGACAAGTTTAAAAATACAGAGTTGAAGGCTCAGGTGGAGGGAGGGAAGGAAACCAATATAGACTATAATAAAGAAGGAAAAAAACCAGAACTCCAACTTACGGAAGCCTATACAAGCCATGTAAAACCTCAGTTGGAAAGAATACAGCATACAGAAAGAGTTGAAAAGCCACAACCATTATCTACTTATGAGACAAGACATTTAAACCTTCGTATCGAAGAAGGTAGCATTAGATTTACCATTTTAGGTGATAGACTAAGGCTGTCTATAAACCTAAACGAAGATTTCTACGGCCATCCCACGCCATTAGATGTTCAAAGGCTTCTTCAATCCCTTCAGAGCTTAGGTTTAAATCTTGAAGTGCTTAGGTTCAACGGCAACAATCTCTACAGTTCAGACCACAGACAGGGCTCCAGAAGGGAAGGCAAAGAAAAATTGCACCACTCACCCATACCTAATCTAGCGGAGGATATTAAAGGGGATTTCAGTTTATATCTTTAGGGTTTACACTTTGAAAAGTCGCAGTTTGTTTAGAAATTCAAGCAAAACCTTGGCAAAGTACACATTAGAAATGAAGGAAGCTATAGTGCCTATGGTAAGGGTGGTCGCAAAACCTTTTACAGGACCACTCCCAAACTGGAAAAGTATAAGCGCTGCCACAAGTAGGGTTATATGCGTGTCCCACACCGCACTGAGGGTTCTCCTATAGCCTAGCTCTATAGACTTTCTTATACTGTTGCCCAGCTTTAGCTCTTCCTTTACCCTCTCGAATATGAGCACATTTGAGTCTACTGCTATGCCCATGTTGAGTATAATGCCCGCTATTCCTGGTAGGGTAAGGGTCCCACCAAGAAGCACAAGACCAGCCCAGAGCATGAGGGCGTTCAAAACTATGGAAAAGGTGGCGGTAATCCCCGCAGTTTTGTATCTAGCTATAAGGACAAGAACAAGGAGCAAAAAGCCTGCTATACCCGCCTTTATGCCCTGCTCTATGGCATCCCTTCCCAAGGAGGGACCTACCACACTCTCCTGTAAGAATTGAACTTTTGTGGGTAGGGCTCCAGCTCTTAGCACTATGGCTAATTCCTTTGCCTCCTCGGGGCTAAAATTTCCACTTATCTGTCCTCTGTCGCTTATTCTACTTCTTATTACAGGGGCAGAAATGACCCTTTTGTCAAGCACTATAGCGAGCCTTCTGCCAATGTTTTGCTCTGTTGCCCTTGCAAAGGCTTCTGCACCCTTAGTCGTCAATTCAAAGCCCACCGCCGGCATACCAAATTCGTCGGTGGTGGTGTATGCGGTCTTTAGGTCTGCACCAGTTATAACAGGAACCTTCTCCACGAGAAACCATTCATTTCCTGTCCTATCTGGAAGAAGTTCGTAGTCTTTTGTAAGCTTTTCCAAAAGGGCTTCCTTGGGTCCAGCGTCCACTACAAGCTTGAGCTCCAACAGGGCGGTCCGTCCTACAATGGATTTAGCTCTTTGGATATCTAACACTCCAGGAAGCTCCACCAGTATCCTGTCAGCACCTATGCGTGTGATAACGGGCTGGACTACGCCAAGCTCGTCAATCCTTTTGCGAAGCACTTCTATGGTCTGTGTAAGCACACCGTTCCTTAGTTGTTCCACCTCCGCATCCTTAAACCTAATAAGCGCATTACCCTTGTTGTCCCTTGATATGGTAAGCCTAGGGAATTCCTTTTCAAGCAAGGTAGAGAGCTTTGCATATTGCCCATCATCTAAAAGTTCAACCCTTATGCCTTCTTTACTTGCTGTTACATCAAGAACCCTTATACCCTCCTCTCTAATCCTCTGTTCCACATCCCTGGAAATCCTTTCATATTCTTGTTCAAGGCTGTAGTTCATGTCGGGTTGTATGATCATAGAAATGCCACCTCTTAGGTCAAGCCCTAGGTTTATAGGTCTAAGGACTACAACCAACAAAGAGAGGACAATTATCAAAAACAATGCAAAAAGGTTAAGCCTTAGGTCTTTCATTTCTATGGTGAATATTTTACAAAACTTTTTTAAGAAATAGGTCTATATGAGTTAGATAGCATTCAAGGGTTCGCTCACTGTATGTCCTAAGCACCACTTCATCACCCCCACCTCTTTCTAACAGGTTCAAGGATTTCCTGTATAGTTCTTCCTCGTCCCTTACGCAAAAACCTATGCCCTTATCTTCTAGAAACCTTCTTAGGTCCTGCACCTTGTGGGTGTGCGGTCCATACAGCACAGGCTTTCCAAAGTATGCAGGCTCAAGGAGGTTGTGCCCACCTACGGGGACCAAGGTCCCACCCACAAAAGCAAGGCTTGCATGCCTATACAAGGAGAAGAGCTCTCCGAGGGTGTCAAGCACTAGCACTTCCCAACCTTTCTCTTCCTTAGTTCTTAAACTAACTTTGAAGCCTTCAAAGAGACGGGCCACCTCCACAGACCTGCTTATGTGCCTTGGTGCCACCAAGAGCTTGAGGTCTGGAAAGTCCTTCAGAAGTCTTTCGTAGACCCTCTTTATGACTGCCTCTTCTCCTGGGTGTGTGCTACCTGCAACGAAGAGCCTCGACCCCTCTAGGCTTAGCTCAAGGGGCGGAGGCTCTTCCAACACAAACTTGAGATTTCCACAGCACACTACACTATCGCATCCCATGCCTCTGAAGTTCTCTGCGTCTTTCTCTTCCCTTGTGATTATGAGAGAGAATTTTTTGCAGAGGAGTTTTTCCATAAGGTTTTTCTTTGAGTAAACGTTTAGCCAAACCTTTGGTGCCTTGGTTGAGAGTATAAGAAAGGGCCAGAGCTCTCTTTCTATTATCAAGATGGCCTTTGGGTCCACCGCCCTTTCAAACCTTCTTATAAAAAAGGGCAGGTCGGGCGGTAGCCGGCGCAGTTGGTGAAAGTATGTTTTGTCTTTTTGACCCTCAAGGTATTTCCTTGCCCTAAAGGAAAAGTAGGTGAGGGTTATATGGTATTGCTCGTATAGCCTCCTTAAAAGGGGCTTTGCGGTGTTGAACTCTCCTACACTGGCGGTATGAAACCACAGCCTACCTTTCCCTTTCTCCACGAATGAACTCTTCCACCATTTTCCTTGCCTGCCAGTCGGGATACTGCACTGGTGGATGCTTCATGGTGTAGGCACTTATGGAGTATAGGGGACCACCTATGCCCCTGTCCCTTGCCAACTTACAACATCTTATGGCATCAATCATAGAGCCTGCGCTGTTGGGTGAGTCCTCCACATCCAATTTTAGCTCCACATACATGGGCACATCACCAAAGAGCCTACCCTCTATGCGTATGTATGCTATCTTTCTGTCCTTGAGCCAAGGGACCCAGTCAGAGGGTCCTATGTGGATACTAAAGGGGTCCATCTCGTAGGGGATAAGAGAAGAAACTGCCTCTGTCTTTGAGACCTTTTTCGTCTTGAGCCTGTCCCTTTCAAGCATGTTGAGAAAGTCCGTGTTTCCCCCAAAGTTTAGCTGATAGGTCCTGTCTATCTTTACTCCCCTATCGAGGAAAAGTTGTGTAAGGGTCCTATGGACTATGGTGGCACCCACCTGAGATTTTATGTCGTCGCCTACCACCGGAATACCCTCTTTCTCAAACCTGTCTGCCCACTCTGGGTCAGAAACTATAAAGGTGGGCATACCGTTTATAAAGGACACGCCCGCCCTCAAGCATGCGGTCGCATAGAACCTAGCTGCCTCCTCAGAGCCCACCGGCACATAGTTTATAAGCACCTCTGCACCCGTTTCCTTGAGCACCCTTACCACATCTTCTAGCTCGTCCTCCTTCTCCTCCGAAAGAACAAAACTCCTCTCAGGTGGGTAGTTTGCCATATGGCTTGCATATCCATCCAGCACCTTACCCTTTCTGACAATCACACCCGTCTTTGGCACATCGGGTTCAAAGACCGCCGTGCAGTTTGGTGGCGAGAATATGGCTTCGGATAGGTCCTTTCCCACCTTTCTTGCATCAATGTCCCATGCAGCCACTACTTGGATGTCCCACGGTCTATAGCCACCCACATCCTCAAACATAAGACCGCTCACATCTTCTCTGTGTTTTGCATAGTAGTGTATGCCCTGAATAAGACTACTGGCACAGTTTCCTACGCCCGCTATTGCCACTCTTATTTTCGACATTGCAACCTCCGCAAAGGCTTATAATATTATAGCAGGATGAAAGTTCTCATGGTCTTTTACTCAAAGATACTTCAGGAAAGGGACCTCTTACAAAAAGTAGCGGATAAGGTCCACACCCTCAAAAGGCTCATAGGCCCCGACAGCCTCTATGCGGTAATAACCACAGAGATGAAGGATTTTATAGACAAGTTTCCGGACCTTGTTTTTATAAGGAACGACACCGGCACCTTCCTTTACGGCTTATACAAGGGCCTTAGAAAGCTTAGGGGCAACGATGTGCTTATTCTTGACCCATCTCAGGTTGTAAGCCTTGACAAACTAAAAGAGTTCGTAAGTAAAAGGAGGAAAAATGCCCTCTACTCAACAAATGGGCAGTGGCAGGGGCTTGCCCTTTTAAGGCTTATAGACCTCGATTACCTTATAAGGACCCTAGAGGGCCTGATAAGTGAGGATAAGGACCTTACTGTGGTAATGGAAAAGCTCAAACAGGAGTATGGTATAGAATATGAAACCCTCTAAGGAGGAAAAGGATGGATGAGATACTTGTAGGAAAGTATGTGGTGAAAAGGGACAGGTATTACACAAAGGACCATGAATGGGCCCTTGTAAAAGGAAACAGGGCATGGGTGGGCATAACAGACTATGCCCAGAAGGAGCTGGGTGATGTGGTCTATGTGGACCTGCCGCAGGTGGGAGAAAGCTATGAAAGCGGTGATACCATAGCCAATGTGGAGTCTGTAAAGAGCGTATCGCCTATATACGCACCCCTCTCTGGCACCGTGGTGGAGATAAACGAAACCTTGAGCGAAGAGCCTCATCTTCTGAACGAATCACCCTACGAAGATGGATGGCTTGCGGTTATTGAGCTCTCCGACCCCATGGAGGTGGAAGACCTTATGCCTGCAGAAGACTATGCACAGCTTTTGGTGGAAATAGTGAAAGAGGAAAAAGGAGAGACTATAAGTCTAGGATTGCCCGAGGAAGAAGAAGAGAGGTTTGAAGAATCACTAGAAGCTTTGCCAGAGGAGGACCTGGGCTACGAAGAAAAGGAACGATAGATGTATATTCCTCACTCTGAAGGAGAGACCCAGAGAATACTCAAAGAACTAGGTCTAGCAAGACTTGAAGACCTCTTTTTGCACATAGACCCCTCCCTACTTTCTAAACCTGGGCTTCCAAAGCCAAGGAGCGAGGAGGATCTAAGGAGGTATTTTAAAAGTCTAAGTGAGGAAAATACCCCCCTTGTTTCCTTTGCAGGCTTCGGTGTTTACGATAGGATAATGCCCTCCGCCATATGGCAGCTGCTTAGTCGGGGTGAGTTTCTAACCGCCTACACCCCCTACCAACCAGAGGTTTCTCAGGGCACCCTGCAGGCTCTCTTTGAGTATCAAACCCTTATCTGTGATCTTACAGGCATGGAGGTTGCCAATGCAAGCATGTATGACGGAGCCTCCGCTCTTGCAGAGGCTGTGCTTATGGCAAGGGCAATAAGAGGCAGAGGGAAAAGGGTCCTGCTCTCGGAGGGTGTAAATCCCCTCTACAGGGAAGTGGTCAAAACTTACCTTATGGGTTATCAGGACGAAATAGTTCTTTGCCCTTTGACAGAAGAGGGCTACACAGACCTACAATATCTTGAAACATTCCTAAGGGATGGGGAGGCTCACGCCCTTGCGGTGCAGTATCCAAACTTTATGGGTTTTGTAGAGCCTCTGGAGGACATATATAAGCTGGCAAAAAGCTACCAAGTGCCACTTGTGGTGGTGGCAGACCCTGTTGCCCTTGCCATACTAAGACCTCCGGGAGAGCTGGGAGCAGACATTGTGGTGGGAGAAGGTCAGCAGATGGGTGTTCCTCTGAACTTTGGAGGACCCTATGCAGGCTTTTTTGCCACAAGAATGGAGTATCTAAGGAGGATGCCTGGAAGGCTTGTGGGTATGGCGGAGGACATAGAGGGTAAAAGAGCATTCACCCTTGTGCTTCAGACAAGGGAACAGCACATAAGAAGAGAAAGGGCAACATCCAACATATGCACCAATCAAAACCTCATAGCCCTTGCGAACCTGCTCTACATGGTCCTTTTGGGACCAGAGGGACTGAGAGAGGTGGCAAGGCAGAGCCTCGCCAAGGCTCTGTATTTGAAGAGAAAACTTCTTGAGATTGGCTTTGAGGAAGTCTATAACGGAAGGCATCTGTGGGAGTTTCCCCTCAGACACGCAAAAGCCCAGGATCTGTATAAAAGGGCATTAAAATCGGGCTTCCTGCCAGGCGTGCCTTTGGAAAGGTTTGGCTACAAGAACCTTATCCTCTTCGCAGCCACAGAAAAGAGGACAAGGGAGGATATAGACCATCTGGTGGCATCTATGGAAAGGTCCTAGTAGCTTTTTTACCATTTATATCCCGCTATAACACCCAAGAGTAGAGCCTTCCTGTCATAAAAATCCGCATTAGAATCCACCTGTCTGTAGCCAATTAGTGATGTTATGTATAAGCCCCTGTAGAATATATTGTCTCTTGTGAGGGATGCAAAGCCGTAGTAGCCTATTTCTCTCCTCCTTTTTAGCAGGATAGGGTCTTGTTTTTGATAGACCTCCAAATCTACGCCCAAGCCTGCCCTTAGAAGATAATTGTCCTTCCTGTATATGCCCGAAAGACCCATACCATAGCCAACATAAGAATTTGCCTTGCCCTTTGCTTTGGAATACTTAAGGTTTAAGGATGGCTCAAGGCTGAACCCTGTGCTCAAACTGTATCTATAGGCATATCCTATTTCTGCCAAGACCCTATCCCTTCTTAAGTCTTTTTCTCTTTCACCCAGCTTGTCATCCTTAACATCTGAGTAAAGGGACCTTATGGTCAGGTTTGACCTGCCTTGAAAGAACCTTAGCCCAACTTCGTAATCTCGTTGATAGGTCTTCTCTCGTTGTATGTTTGTCAGGTAGGGGTCTTTCCAAACCCTCTTGAAGGGATTGTAGCCAATGTATAGCTCTGTGGCTTCAAAAAACAACCCCCTTCTTCTAAAGCCTGCCTGAATACCGGGCACCTGAGCCTCCAAGGATGTTCTCAAAAAATATGTGTTTTGTCCACTCATGTAGGACAGATTTATGTCAGCAAGGGGTATGAACCTAAGGAAGCTATCCTCTGGCTTGCCCAGGGACTTTATTATGCTATTCCCCCTTGTGGATGTATTGTCCTCTCCCCATATGATACCACCACCTACGCCTATACGATTTTCCGCCAAGGAAATCGTGGGTAGCATTAGGGCAAATAAGAGACTCCTTTTGCACATAGCTTACAGTTCGTTACTTTCTTGTGGCTTTACCCACTTTAAAGTTCGCATGAGTAAGGACCTTATGTCCTCAAAGAGGAGATAAAGGATGGGCAGGCTACCAAGCAACGCCCACAGGGCTGCCAAAAGTAAGGTGGATCCAAAGGCGTCGGACATGGCATAGAGGCTCTGGAGCTGATATATGACAACCTTTGCCTTTTCTTCAGATTGGTGAGTAAACTGGGACAACCATTGGCTGACTTCGTGTATCTTCAATTCTAACCAATAGGAGTTTTGTATCTCCGTGCTTCTTTGAAAGTTTTCTGCGGTAAACCTTTGCAAATCGTTAGTGGCAAGGGCTGTGCCAAAGGACCCCCCCACAAAGCGAATGTAATGCATCAGGCTGACACCCAGGGTTGTCTTGTCTCCGAGCTTTTTCAGAGCCATCTGTGTCACTGGAGCAAAGAAAAAACCCATTCCCGCACCCATGGCTATAAGGTAAAGGACTGCGGTGTTCCCTGGTGTAAAGTAGTTGAGTTTTGGAAGCAGAAAAAAGGCAACTGAAAGGTAAAGAATAGTAGCCACATACAGGGCAATCCTGGGGGACTTCTTATCGGATATGGTTCCGGCGATTGGAGAGAGGAAGCCAATTGTTAGGGCCATGGGGAGTATAAACAAACCTGCCTGAAGGGTCGTGTAGCCCTTTAGCTTCTCAAAGTAAAGGGGCAAAAGGTAAAAGACCTGATACATGGAAAAGCCCAGCACAAAGCAATAAACCCAGAAGGCTACTACAAACTCCTTTATTTTGAAAATTGAAGGGTCTATAAGCTTGTTTTTGGAGAGCATCTCTGAAAGTAAGAAAAGAAGAAAGGAAAACAAAGACAAGAGCGAAAGGTGCAGTATAAAATCGCTGGCAAACCAACCTTCCTTTTGACCCCTTGAGAGCACTACGAGGAGGCAAATGGTGGCTACAGAAATGAGTAGATAGGATAGGAAGTTGAGCCTTACTCTGTGCTGAGGTGCATGGTCTCTTAGGAAGAAAAAGGCAAGGTTAAAATTGAGAAGGCCTATGGGCAAGTTTATGTAGAAAACCCAGCGCCAGTCTATGTGTTCGGTTATCCAGCCACCCAGCGTAGGACCGAGGGCAGGAGCAAAACTCACACCAAGCCCGTATATGCCCATGGCAAGCCCCCTCTTTTCTGGGGCATAGGCAGAAAAAAGAAGTGCCTCAGCACTTACCACGATTAGAGACTCTCCAAAGCCCTGCACCACCCTTGAGGCAATCATCCACTCAAGGGACTGGGCCTGCCCACAGAAAAAGGATGCGCTGGTAAACAAAAAGAGCCCAGATAGGAACACCTTTTTGAGACCTATTTTGCTTTCTAGCCAGTCCACAAGAAGTATGGCGGTGGCAGCAGAGGTCATGTAAGAGGTTATAACCCACTGCACGCCATAGAGGTCTGTGCTGAGGGGTGCAATCATCTTGGGAACCACTATATCCACAATGGTGGTGTCCAAGATGGCCATAAAGACGCCAACCATGAGGGAGAAGGTAAGGACTGCCCTTTCAGCAGTGGTTAGTGTCTCATGGAAGGGCTTTTCTTGACTCATTCTCTTTTAATCTCCACGCTTCCACCCATGCCTACCCTTAGAAGTTTTATATCTCCCTTGGTTATCCTTATCTTCACCGGTATCCTTTGGACCACCTTTGTAAACTCACCTGCGGATACATCCCTTGGCACTAGGGCAAAGGTTGCTGCAGAAGCTGGGCTTATCTCCTGCACCACACCCTCAAAAACCTTATTCTTGTATGCATCAAGCCTAATGTAGGCTTTGGACCCAACCCTTATGCCCTTTAGCTTTGTCTCCTCAAGCAGGGCCTCCACATAAAGAGAGTTTTCATCTATTACACTAAAGGCTGGTTGTCCGGCCCTTACCATATCCCCAGGGCTTATGAACCTTTTGGCTACCACGCCATCCACCGGTGAGTGAAGCTCTGTCCTGTCTAGATTTATTCGGGCTTGCTCAAGTTGAGCCTCCAAAGCCCTTATTTCTCCCTCAAGAGCATCTATCTGCCTTTTTATTTCCTGGGTTCTCATCCTTTCCAGCTCCATCCTTTCATACTCCTTCTGAGCCTTTAGGTAGGCCGCTCTGAGTTCCTTTAGGTTGTCCTCTAGGGCTTTCTTCCTTAGCTGAAGGCTTTTGTATTGGGTATCTATCTGTTCAAACCTTTGTTGCGGTATAAGGGATTCCCTAAGAAGATTTGCCATCCTTGATCTGTCCCTTTCTACCTGCTGGAGCTGAACCTGAGCCTCTTGGATTTGTCTGATGAGAGCCTCTTCCCTTGCCTTTAGCTCGCTGAGGGTTTCTTTGGTCATACCAACTCCAAGGTCAATCTGCCCCTGCGACCTCTTCAATTGAAGTTCTAAAGATTCCTTCTGGGCTACAAGTGAGGATAGTTTACCCTGCAAGGTTTCCAACTGAAGTTTGTAGTCCTTAGGCTCAATTTTGGCGAGGACCTCTCCCTTCTTTACCCTGTCGCCCATGTCCTTGTAGACCTCCACCACTCGGCCACTCACTTCAAAGGATATATTGCTCATGCTGTCTGCCTTTACGAAGACCGCATCGGTTATGGCGTATTCCATTCTGTGCCTGACCCATCTGTATGAAAAGAAGCCAAAGACTACAAGAAGGAGCAAAATTATGACTATACCCACCCTTTTCATAGTTCGCCTACCTCTCTAAGAACCTCAAAATAGGCTTCAAGTAGGTTATAGTAGGCTATGACCTTGGACTTGAGAGCTTGCGTTCTGCTTGCCTCCGCCTGAAGAAGGTCTGTGCCGCTTATTATCTGGTTCCTATACTGTTCAAGGGAGAGCCGGTAAAACTCCTCTGCAAACTTGAGAGTTTCTTCTGCCACCCTGAGGTTGTCTTCTGCGGTCAGAAATTTTTCGTAGGCGGACCTGACCCTTAGTGCTATAGCTTGCTGTAGGTCCCTAAGGTCTTCCCTAAGGCTTTTTTCCTCCTCTGTAAAGGCTAGTGCCCTGTAGTAGGCGCTTAGGGACTGAAGGCTAAGGCTAAGCCCTGCGCTTAGGGTGAAAAAGCCCTTTGGTGAAAGGGTCGGGTTCTGGTCCGAGTAGGTGTATACGCCTTCTACGAAGACCTTGGGGTATATCTGCGATAGTTCAGCCTTTTTCTGTTCTTGGGCTATCTGGAGCCTTTGTAGCATTGCCCTTATGGCAGGCCTCTTACTTAGGGAGCTTTCTATAAGGTCCTCAACACTTCTCAGTTCAGGTTTTATGTTTATGGGTTTGAGGTCTTTTAGCTTTTCTTCCTCAATACCAGTTAGCCTGGAGAGGTTTGCAAGAGCTATGCGGTAGTTGCCCTCTGCCTGACGGAGGTCCCTTTGCACCTCTGCGAGCCTGACCCTCGCCTGTAGCACATCTGTTATCGCCACAAGCCCCTCTCTAAAGAAGGCTTCTCTTTGTATGAGGTCCGCCTCTACCGCCTCTTTTTGCTTTCGGACCACATCAAGAAGCTCCAAAGAGGACAAGACGGACAAATAGGCTCTTATGACCTCCAGCTTTACCTCCAACAGGGTTTCTGCATAGTCCTCCTCGGATATTTTCAGTTGGCTCTTTGATATTTCAAGCCTTGAGGACCTTAGGCCTCCATCGTATAAAACCTGCCTTACACCCACCTGAAGGCTTTGAAAGCTCTTTTTTGAGCTTTTGAACTCTATGGCTGGGAAGCCTGCAAAGGCAGGCACGCTAATGGATTGGCTTTGAGATTGCAGAGAATAGCGATACCCTGCAAAGAACTCCGGATAGTAGACCTGAAGGCTACTCTTTAGGTTTAGCTTGGCGGATTCTATAGCATGCCTTTTGGAGGACAATTTGGGGTTTTTCTCAAGGGCTGTGCCCAGCACATCCTCCAAGCTGATGGAAAAGGAAAGCCCACAGAGGACCAAGAGAAGGACCATCAAGCGCATTTCAACCCCCGGAATATAAGGTCAAGACCTTCCTCCGCTTCTTTTAGCACTTCCTCAAGAGGCGCATCTTCTAACAGAAGTCTTTCCATGTATATAAGCCTTATGTAGCCCGCTATAAGGTTAACAAGGGTTTTCACACTTCCACACACAAACTCACCCCTTTCGTAGCCCTTTTTTACCATCTGGGTAAGCAAGCTCCTTATTTCTTCCATGTGGCCCCTGTGAAGCCTTCTAAACTCTTCCTTACTGCATGTTAACTCAAAGAAAAACACATAGGCTATGTGCCTATCCTCGTAGCATTCCAACAGAAAGTCCCTTATGTGGCCCCTTATGGCTTCCTCTGCGGACACAGCCCTATCAAGCCATCTTCTCATAATAGCCTTTGTCCTATCTGCCATACTGTTTATAAGCTCCTCCATAAGCTGGTCCTTGCTCTTAAAGTAGAAGTAAAAGGCTCCCTTTGAGAGGCTTGCGTGCTTTACTATATCCTCTACTGTGGTGTGGTTGTAGCCTCTTTGGGAAAAGAGCTCTTTTGCAGACTGTAGGATTTTCTCTCGCGCACTCATTTTGTAAGCCTTTCAAGCTTTGCCAAGTCTGTATTGTATTGATAAAGCAGGTAGTAGTAGTTCTGTAAGGTGCTGTTGTAGTTGTTTATGGCGTCAAGCACTTCCAACTGTGTGGCAATACCAAAGCGGTATCTTTCTGTGGATAGCCTTAGGCTTTCTTTTGCAGACTCCAAAGATAGCTCTACTGCCTTTATCTGAGCCATTAGGGAGTCTAGGTCTAGAAGCGTTTTGTTAAAATCCGCTTTTAGCTTCTGTTCTGTATCTTTTAGGCTCTCCATCTGTTTTAGGCTGTCTATTTTAGCCTGGGCTATGCTGGACTCACGTGCAAAGCCGTCAAATATGTTGTAATTGACCCTTGCACCCACCGTGTAGCCCTTTAGCATCAAGTCTTTGCCACCCAGCCGTGCGGTGCTACCCTGATATGTGGCAAAGAGCTCAAGGTTTGGGTAATACTGGGCCTTTTGCAGTTCCACCAACCTTTGAGCTACTTCAAGGTTCTTTTTGGCAACCTTCAGTGTGCTGTTGTTTTCAAGCTTATAGTCTGCCTTTTCAGGTTTTACCAGCGTGAGTTTTCCTTCGGGGTTCACAGGACCATCATACCTTAAAAAGGCTTTGAAGTCTTCAAGGCTCTTTTCGTAGTCTGCTTTTGCGCTCTCAAGCTGTGCTCTAGCGTTCTCAAGCTGTGCCTTTGCCCTCATCAGTTCTACCTTGGGCACTATGCCCGCCTGAAACTTACCCTCTGTCTGTTTGTAGTTCTCTTCCCAATATTTTAGGTTCTCCTCAAGGAGCTTTACCACTTCCCTTTTGTAAAGAAGGGCATAAAAGAGTTGTTTTGTCTGAAACTCCACCTCCCTTTTTATATCCTCATATACGAGATCCTGGAGTTCCTTTTGTTCCCTTGCAAGGCTTAGTCCCTCAAAAACCGCACGGTTGAAAAGGGCTTGGTCCACCTCTAGCACATAGCTGTGCCTGTTTTTGGGTGTAAAGCCAAAAGCAAGGTCCCCTCCAAGCCTTGTGTAGCTGTAGGAGAAACTTACCTGTGGAAGTATACCAGCTCTGGCTTTCCTTATGTTTTCTTCAGCCTTTTGAAGGTCAAGCAGGGAAAGCCTTGTGGAAGTGTTGTTCTTTATGGCAAGATCCACAGCCTGCTCAAGGCTAAGAGCCAAGACTAACTTTAAGGTAAAAAGAAGAAGGATAAGAACTCTCATCGCACCTCCACCTTTACACCTTGCTGTAGCACGTAGGCATTCTCTAGAACTATGCCTTCACCATCTTGCAGGTCGCCCTTTACATAGGCAACTCCCTGTCCTTGTCTTATTACTTCCACCTGCACGGGCTGGGCAGTGCCATTTTGAACCTTCCAAACCACCTTCTTGTTTCCTTGAACTACCACCGCCTGCTCTGGCACTGCAAAACCTTTTTCAACATCCAACAGAAGCCTCGCCTCTCCATACATGCCTGGCTTTAGCTCACCCTTTGGGTTTTTTAGCTTCGCCTTTACCGTTATAAGCCTGTTTGAGTCTGCGGTAGGCGACACAAAAAAGACAACCCCCTCAAAGTCTCCAAATGGCTCCACCTTTATACGAACCTTAGACCCTTCTCTTGCATGGGGGAGATACTCCTGAGGCACCTGGAAGACAAACCTTATAGGGTCAAGGGTAACCAACCTAAAGGTTTGGCTCTGTGGCGTTATGTAGTCTCCTATGTTCACGAGCCTTTGGGCTATATAGCCAGAGAAGGGTGCGGTAAGTGTTGTCCTCTGAAGGTTAAGCCTTGCGTTGGCTATCTGGGCCTGCAGGTTCCTTATGACCTCCTCTTGGGCTTTGAGTTGGGTCTGCACATTTTCAAAGTCTTCCCTTGCGATAAGTTCTCTATCAAAAAGAAACTTTCTCCTGTCTGCAACAGCCTTGCTGTTTTCGTAGTTTACTCTAGCCTGAGCCAGCTGCGCTTCAAGCTGTCTTAGGATGTTTTCATAGTCTGCGGGGTCTATCTTTAAGAGAGCTTGACCGCTCTTTACATAGGAACCCTCATCCGCATAGAGGCTTAGAACCCTCCCACTTACAAGAGGTCTAAGAAAGACATCCCTTTCCGCCTCAAAGTAGCCCTTGGTAGAGTAGTATACTGGCACATCTTCTGCCTTTACAGTGTATAAACTCACTACCACTTTCCTCTCCTGAGGCTGTTGAGCTTTTTGTGCTTGCCTCTGGCAAGAGAGGACAAATGCAAGAGAAAAAGCTGTCAGGGCATAAAAAAGCCTTCTCATAGTAATTACATTATAACATACTGACCAGTCGGTCGGTTGACAAACCCATTTAAGGACATATGCATATAACCTATGGCATACCTCGTGGTTGTTGAGAAGGACCAGCATGGTTTTTACGCCTACTGTCCTGAACTTCCTGGCTGTCAGACACAGGGAGAAACCTTTGAGGAGGTTATGAAAAACATAAGAGAAGCCATAGAGCTATACCTTGATACACTTACAGAGGAGGAATTGAGGGAACTGAAGGCTAAAGAAATCATAACCGCCCTTGTAGAGATTTAATGTCAAGACTGCCAAGACTTACACCGCAGGAAGCGGAGGGATTGTTATTATCCAAGGGCTTTAAATTGCTAAGGACAAAGGGAAGCCACAGAATCTACGGCAAGGGAAAGCTGAGGATTGTTATACCCTTTCACGCTGGCAAAACACTACATCCCAAGATAGCCAAACAGATATTCAAGGCTATAGAAGAGTCTGACTAACATACTGACCAGTCGGTCGGTTATAATATACCTGCCATGTATCGCTTTTTTATACACAGACCGGTCACGGCGTGGATGTTTATGATAGCCTTTATAATCCTTGGGCTATACTCCCTTAGGGTAATCCCCATTGACAGGCTTCCGGACGTGGACTTTCCCACGGTAAGCATCGTCACCACATACCCCGGCGCCAACGCCTATGTGGTAGATGTAAACGTCACTAGGCAGATAGAGGACCAGATAGCCACCATAAGCGGCATAGAAACCATATCCTCCGCCAGCTTTGCCGGCACTTCAAGGATAACCATAACCTTTTCCCTTGAAAAGGATATAGATGTGGCAGCACAAGAGGTGCAGGATGCGGTGCAGAGGGCCCTAAAGAAGCTTCCACAAGGTGTGGACCCACCGGTGGTAAGAAAGGTGGACACTTCTCTTGCGCCTGTTTTTGTTGCTCTTCTTCACTCAAAAACTGCCGACTACCAAACCCTGGCCTATTGGGCAGACAAGGTAATAAAGAGGGAGTTTGAAAGGATAAACGGTGTGGGACAGGTGGACCTAGGCGGTTTTAGAGACAATGTGCTTTGGGTGCGTATTGACCCAGAGAAGCTCTACTCAAGAGGGCTTGCGGTGCAGGATGTGTTGGACGCTGTCAATAAAAATAACCTTGAAGCACCCACAGGCGCCATATATGGCAAAGATAGGGAATACATAATAAGGCTATACGGTAAAGTAAGAGATGCAAAAGAACTGGACAATGTATACATAAAGAACGGAGTAAGGCTTCAAGATGTAGGCTATGCGGAGTTTACCGAAGACGAAAAAAGAGGTATGGCTAGGTTCATGGGCGAGCAGGCCGTAGCCCTGGTGGTATACAAACAGTCCAAGACCAACACCGTTGAGGTGGTGGATGCGGTAAAGGCAAAGATGAACGAACTGAACAAACAACTACCACCGGGCATGAGGATGGACTACACTTTTGACTCCTCCATCTTTGTAAAGGATAGCGTAAGGGCTGCAATAGAGGAAATAATAATCGGTAGCCTACTTACCGCTCTCGTGGTCTACTTCTTCCTTGGAAACCTAAGGTTAACCCTGGTGCCCATTTTTGCCATACCCATAACCCTTCTTGGCACCATATTCTTTATATACCAGCTTGGTAGCTCCCTAAACACCTTTACCCTTCTTGCCCTTGCAGTGGCAGTGGGTATAGTTATAGACGACGCCATAGTGGTGCTAGAAAGCATATACAGAAGAAGATATGAGGAGGGGCTATCGCCCCTTGAGGCCGGAGAGAAGGGAACAAAGATAGTTATATTTGCCCTTCTGGCTTCCACCGCCTCCTTGGTTATAGTCTTCCTGCCCATAATATTCCTCAAGGGTGTGGTGGGTAAGCTCTTTGGCAGTTTTGCACTCACCCTCGTAATTGCCATAGCCCTCTCCTATATTGTGGCAATTAGCTTTACACCCATGGCGGTCTCAAGGCTTGTGGCAGGTCCACCCTCAATAAACCCCTTTGTGAGGGCCTATGAAAGATTTGAAGCCTTTTTTGACGGACTTCTTAGGTGGTCTTTGGACCACAAGACCATAGTCATAGCCCTGTCGCTTCTTAGTGTTTTCATAGGCTTTCAGCTTTTTAAGGCTACAAAGAAGGAGTTTTTCCCGGTGGTGGATGAGGGCAGGTTTCTTGTAAGGTTTGAAACACCTGTAGGTTCCTCCTTTGAATATACGGAGAAGAAAGCTAGAGAAATAGAAGCCATATTTCTTAAAAATCCCTATGTGGACCGCTTTGGTCTTGCCATGGGCCAGGGTGTGGCGGGTAGACCAGATGTAAATGGAGGTCTTGGCTTCGTATACCTAAAGGAAGGCAGAAGACCCCATCAGGCTGAGATAATGGATATGGTAAGAAGGGACCTAAGAAAGCTAAAGGATGTAAGGGTTAGCGTAGAGCCGCCGGGTATAATAGGTCCAGCTGCTGGAAGGCAATCTGACCTCCAATACGCTATTAGGGGTCCCTCACTTGAGGAGCTTCAAAGCATAGCCAACAAGCTCACATCCGAGTTTAGAAACAAGCCAGGCTACAGAGATGTGGACACAGACCTTAGGCTCAACGAACCACAGGTACAAATAAGGGCAAACAGAGAAAAGTTAGGGGACTTGGGGGTAAACATGGATGATGTGGCGACCACCCTTAGTGTTCTCTTTGGAAAGTTTCAACTGGGCACCTACGAGCTAGGTTCCGAGAGCTATGACCTTTATGTGAAGGCAGTGCCCCAGTTTGTGGAAAATGTGGAAAACCTCAAAAAAGTCTTCGTAAGGAACGCAAAGGGTGAGCTCATACCACTTACAGAGTTGGTAGATATAGAAATTGCCACGGGCTATAAAGCCATAAACCGATACAACAGACAGTATTCCTTCACTTTCTTTTCAAACCTCTCACCAGACAAACCCCTTGCCAGTGCAGTGGCAGAAGTAGAAGATTGGCTTAGGAAAAACCTACCTCCAGGCTACACCTTTGAACCTGTGGGTCAGGCAAGGGAGTTTCAAAGAGCCTTCCAAGGCCTGGGCTTTGCCCTTATCTTTGCCCTTGTAGGCGTTTACATGGTGCTTGCATCCCTTTTTGAAAGCTACAGGCATCCCTTTACGGTGCTTCTCATGGTTCCACTAGCCGTGGCTGGAGCCTTTGGGCTTTTGCTCCTTACGAACACATCCCTCAGCGTCCCTTCCTACTTTGGCATAATCCTCCTTGTGGGTATAATCGTCCGTGATGCGGTGCTCTTCATAGAAAGGATAATCCAGTTAAGAGAAGAGGGCGTAGACACCCGTGAAGCCATACTACAGGCAAGAAGAGAGAGGCTAAGGCCCATACTTATGACCACCTTTACCATAGTCTCCGCCCTCACGCCCGTTGCCTTGGGTCTTACTGCGGGCGCAGAGCTGAGAAAACCCCTCGCCCTTGCGGTCATTGGTGGCATATTCACAGGCTTGCCCCTAAGCCTTTTCCTCCTGCCAGTGCTCTACGAGCTGTTTGACAGACTTGGACTGAAGAGATATCATATTAAGAAATAAGGCAAGGAGGTGTTTGCCATGCCTGTATATGTAATGCTCACAACCCTAACCGATGAGGGGATGAAAACCCTCAAGCACAAGCCTGAAAGGATAAAGGAAGTGGACAAGGAAGTGCTTGAGCGCTTTGGAGTAAAGGTGCTCGCCCAGTATGTGGTGATGGGACCCTACGACTTTGTGAACATCCTGGAAGCCCCCGACAACGACACCATAGTAAAGATGGCGGTAGAGCTTGGCTCAAGGGGAACTATAAGAACCCTCACCATGCCTGCCCTTGATGTAGACCAGTTTATAAAGGACCTAAAGGATATGGGCTAAGCTCTTATGGAACATACCCTTAGAGCCTTCTTTGAGATAACCCTTAGATACACAGACCTCAAGTGGGCAAAGAGTAGGGACGACCTTATAAGCCGGACTATAAAGGCTCTGAGAGCTTTCAAAGAGGGCAGAAGCCTTGAGGAGGTAAGTAGCACAAAAGAGCTGAGCTTTGAGATAGAGGATGCCCTCCCGCTCTTGCATGCCTTTGTGAAGGAACATCCAGAGCATGTGGAACGGCTCATAAACCTGCTGGGCATGTTCATAAAGTCCCCCGCTCCTTGTAAAATAAGACTCATAAACTTTTCGGAGGCTTTGCTTGAAGATAGGCGAATACCTGAGGCAGGGAAGGTTTAGCGTATCCTTTGAGTTTTTCCCTCCAAAAACACCCGAGGGCGAGGAGGAGCTTTTCCAGACCATAAAGAGCCTTCAGCCCCTGAACCCTACCTTTGTATCCGTCACCTACGGGGCAGGGGGAAGCACAAGGGACAGAACCCGTAGGGTCGTGGAAAGAATACATAAGGAGACAAAGCTAACAGTAATGGCACACCTGACTTGCATAGCCCACACAAAAGAAGACCTATACGATATACTCAAAGGCTACGCACAGATAGGGATAGAAAACATATTAGCCCTTAGGGGAGACCTTCCTGCAAACATGTCAGATTTTAAGCCTCCAGAGGGTGCCTGCAAACACGGCTCTGAGCTCGTAATGTTTATAAGGGAAAACTTTGGAAAAACCTTCTCCATAGGCGTTGCTTCTTACCCAGAGGGACATCCAGAATCTCCCAACATGGAGTGGGAGATAAGATACTTCAAGCAGAAGGTAGAGGCGGGTGCGGACTTTTCCATAACCCAGATGTTTTTTGATAACTCTTACTTTTACAGGTTCTTGGAGCTTTGCCAAAGGGCAGGCATAGACATACCCATAATACCGGGCATTATGCCCATAACCAACTTCCGGCAGATACAGAGGTTTGCCAGCATGTGTGGGGCGGAGATACCTCAGAGCCTTGTGGAAAGGTTGGAACCCTATGCGGAGGACCCAGAGGAAACCCTTAAAATAGGTGTGGACTTTGCCATAGATCAATGCCTTGACCTTTTGGACAAGGGCGTTCAGGGACTACACTTTTACACCCTCAACAAATCCAAGGCTACCCTCCTTGTATACGAGGGCATAAAGGCTGCTCTAAAGACATGAAGGTTAGTGTAAGCTACAGGGGAAAGAGCCTTGAGCTGGAGTTTGAAGGTCAAAGGGTAAAAGCGGGCGATATCCTCAAAGCTTTGGGGCTTTCTAGAGAGTATGCCTTTGTGGTCAGAGGCGAGGAGGTGCTGGGGGAAAAGGACACCATAGAAGATGGAGAGAGCGTAAGGGTCATAAACGCCATATCTGGGGGAAGTTTTTGAGGAACTTGACTCCTATATATGTTATAATTTAAAACTTAGTTGTCATGAAATCTTAGGAGGCTGAGATGCGTGTAAAGGGTCCCTCTTCCAGAAAGTTTAAGAAGAAGATACTGAAACTGGCAAAGGGCTTTAGAGGTCAGCGCAAAAATGTTTACAGAAGGGCAAAGGAGTATGTTTTCAGAGCCCTTCAGTATCAATACAGAGACAGGAGACAGAGGAAAAGGCAGTTTAGGAGGCTTTGGATTGCTCGCATAAACGCAGCGGTTAGGTCTCACGGACTCTCCTATAGCAAGTTTATGCACGGTCTTTCAAAAGCAGGTATAAACCTCAATAGGAAAATGCTTGCGGAGATGGCTGTAAGGGATCCAGAGGGCTTCTCGAAGGTGGTAAGCAAAGCAAAGGAAGCCTTGGCTCAGACTGTATGATAGACTTTCAAAGCCTCTGGAAGGATATTGAGGATAGCATATCCCGTGCCAAGGACCTAAAGGATCTTTTACAACTTAAGTCAAAATACCTTGGGAAAAATGGACTGATAACCCAAGCCATAGCTCGTATAAAAGAGGTCCCACAAGAGGAGAGGAGGGAATACGGTCTAAGAGTTAACCAACTTAAGAGCCTGGTAGAGGAGGTCCTTAGGAAAAGGGAAGAGGAATTAAGGGACCTAGAAGTGGAAAAAAGGATAGCCCAAGAATGGCTTGACCTCTCTGTGCCCCTGGAACCGGAGGTTGGCACTCTACATCCCCTCACACAAACTCTTAGGAGGATAAGGGATATATTCATAAGCATGGGGTTTTCCGTGATGGAAGGTCCAGAAGTAGAGCTTGAAGAGTATAACTTTGATATGCTAAACATTCCAAAGGATCATCCTGCCAGAGATATGCAGGACACCTTTTATGTGAACAAAGAAGGCTATTTACTCCGCACACATACATCTCCCGTTCAGATAAGAACCATGGTTTCCCAAAGACCACCCATATACATGGTTGCTCCTGGTAGGGTCTATAGAAGGGATGACGACCCAACACATTCTCCCATGTTCCATCAGGTGGAAGGGCTTGCCATAGACCGGGACATAAACTTTGGACACATGAAATACACCATAGAAACCTTCCTAAGGGAGTTTTTCAAGGTGGATATGCCTATCAGGTTTAGGGCATCTTATTTTCCCTTTACAGAACCCTCTGCGGAGGTAGACATAGGTTGTGTTATATGTGGTGGGAAGGGTTGTAGAGTTTGCAAGGGGAGCGGGTGGCTTGAGGTGATGGGTTGTGGTATGGTGCACCCGGCCGTGCTTCAAAACTGCGATATAGACCCAGAGGAGTATCAGGGATTTGCCTTTGGTATGGGTGTAGAAAGGCTTACCATGCTCTACTTTGGCATAGACAATATAAGGCTTTTCTTTGAGAACGACATGAGATTTCTTAAACAGTTTTAACCATGCTAAAGGAATTTACTTCACAAGAGAGAAGGGTAGTTCTCAGCATAACCTTTGCAGTGGCTGTGCGCATGCTAGGTTTGTTTTTGCTACTTCCCGTTTTATCCCCCTACTTGAAGACCTTAGAAGGTGCTACTCCACAGCTTATAGGTCTTGCCATAGGTATATATGGCCTTGCTCAGGCTCTTCTTCAGATACCCTTTGGCTATCTCTCGGATAAATATGGAAGAAAGCCCGTCATACTTGTAGGTATGCTTACTTATGCCCTTGGTAGCCTTATGGCTGGTCTTGTTTCAAGCATATGGAGTATGGTCTTTGCCCGCTTTCTACAGGGTTTTGGTGCTGTCTCTTCCGCCATGATAGCTTTATCCGCAGACCTTACAAGAGAAGAAGTAAGAACTAGAGCCTTTGCTCATATAGGTGCCTCTATAGGCCTTACCTTTGCCATTAGCCTTACAATAGCTCCAGTGCTTGCGGGGAAGTTTGGCGTTCCTTTTCTCTTCTTTCTTACAGCCCTTTTGAGCCTTGTGGCCACTGCAGTGCTTATGTTTAGAGTCCCAGAACCTGCACAAAGGTCCAGGGAAAGGGAAATAAACCCCTCCCTCAAAAACATAAGTATGCTTCTTACAGACAGAAATCAAATCTTTCTCAACTTTTCTATAGCCCTCACACACGCCTTTATGGTGGTTATATTCACCGTAGTCCCCTATGAGCTAGTTTATCTTTACAACTTCCCTAAGCTGAGGCACTGGGAAATATACCTACCCACTATAAGTCTAGCCCTTGCCTTTATGGTGCCGGCGGTAATCCTTGCAGAGAAAAGGGGTAAATTTAGAGAAATATATACCCTTGCTATTATACTCCTGGGGTTGTCCTTTTTGTCCTTTGGGCTTTTGGGCAATTTCTGGGGCATAGTTTTTATGGTGCTCTTCTTCTTTATGGGTTTTAACCTGCTTGAGGCTCTTGTTCCATCGCTACTTACAAGGTTAACCCATAGGGACCTGAGGGGTTTATCTCTGGGCTTTTTCAACACTACTCAATTCCTTGGTGCCTTTGCAGGGGGCCTTTGGGGAGGCTATGTGCTGAGGCATGGCTATGAATATATGACCTTTGTGGCCATCGGGCTTGTGCTCCTATGGTTTGTGGTCTCCTTGCTCTGGTTTAGGTCTTTGAATATCCCTTCTAAACCTCATAATGAACACAAGGCTTGAAACTATAATATAAACCCATGACCACATGGGACCTCGCAGAGATTCTTGGATATAAGCATCTTGGAAAGCCTAAGTCCTTCAAAGGCTTTTCTGTAGATAGCAGGAACCTCCAAGAGGGACAGCTTTTTGTAGCTCTGAAGGGGAAAACCCACGACGGGCATGATTTTGTCTTAGATGCTCTAGGAAAAGGAGCAGCTGGTGTGCTTTGTGAGCGGGAGCTTCAGTTGCCCACTGACTTTCCTCAGGTGGTGGCAGATAGCACTCTTAAGGCTCTCAGAGGTTTTGCACTTTGGAAGAGAAAAAACTATAAGGGGAAAGTAATTGCCATAGCCGGCTCTGCTGGCAAGACCACTACAAAGGAACTTACCTCCTTCTTACTTTCAAAGGTAGGGAAGGTTTGTAAAACTCCCAAGAACTATAACTCCCAAGTGGGTGTTCCTCTATCTATAGCAAACTTTGATGAAGATTGCCATTTTTGGGTGGTAGAAATGGGGGCAAGCCAAAGGGGTGATGTAAAAAGCCTTGTGGAGGTAGTAGAGCCCCATGTAAGGGCCATAACTACTATAGGAGAAGAACACTTAGAAACCTTTGGGTGCTTACAGGATGTGGTTTTGGGAAATGGCGAGGTTTTCCATCAAATGAGGCAAGAGGATTGGGGTGTATGTCCTGCCAACATAGCCCATTGCTATCAAATACCCAAGAAGATTATTTTTGGTGATGGCTCCCTTAAAGCAGAGAGAATACACATATCTGAGGAAGGGGTCAGCTTTTGGTTGGATGGGCTTAAGATCTTTCTTCCAACCCCAAGCCTTGCGCTCGTGGAGAATGTTCTATGTGCCTTTGCCATACTTTTGGCTCTGGGCTTTGATTGGAGGGATTTTTACCATCACCTTGAGCATTTTCATCCAGTGGAGGGGCGCTTTCGTCTTGTAAGAAGGGGCAATTTAACCATAATAGATGACACTTACAATGCCAACCCGCCTTCTATGAGGATGGCCCTCAAAAGTTTGAGCCTATTTAAGGCATTGAAAATCGCCGTTCTTGGAGACATGCTAGAGCTTGGAAAGGACTCCGATAAATACCACCGAGAGGTGGGACAGTTATGCGTAAGCCTCAACATAGACCTATGCCTGTTCTTTGGGAAAGCCATGAGGCATGCCTACCAAACGTGTAAGGAACTTGGGGGCAATTGCTTAAGTTTTGAGGAACACAAATCCCTCCTTCAGTGGCTTCTTGAGAATGTGCACCAAAAAGCTGTTATACTTTTTAAGGGTTCTAGAGGTATGAACATGGAGAGGCTAGTGGAGGGGATGCTTAATGGCAGACTTGGTTGAAGTATACAAGATACTGGATGGAGGTGTGCTCTTTCATACAAAGCTTGAAAAACTAAAGTATCAGGAAGGGAAGTTGTATCTAAAAACCACTAACCTTGCCAGGCGGTTTATACTTACAGGTGATATGATAAACGTAGGATACATGAAATTTTTGCTTCCGGGAAGGGTAGTAGGCAAAAATGACCACATAATAGTGAACCTCTTCTATGCTGGAGAGGGAAGACTCGGAGATAGGAGCAAGCCTAGGGTCCCGGTTCAGAGAGAATACGGCTTTATGGTTCTTATAAAAATTGATGGTATCTTCAGGGCTTTTACACCCGCTGATATATCGGAGGTGGGTTTTTCTGTGTGGATTTCAGACCCATCTATAGTGCCAGAAATGCTAGCCAAGGACTTGGAATTTAAGATTACAGGTAGAGAGGACCTATCTGGCATTTCGGGCACAGCCAGGCTTGTGGGCATAGTAGAGGACAGCCCTCACAGCTCAAGGCTTGCCTTTGAAATCCATGTGGACGATACTAGCTCTACCAAGATAAGGCTGTATGTTGTCAATACTATAGAGAGGTTGCTGAGCAATGCTTGACACATTAGAATATAATGATATAATTATATGGTGATAAGCCATGAGGATTCTCCTTTTACTCTTTATGATAAGTAGCTTTGTCTTTGCTAGGGAGATAAGCCTAAAGGAGGCGGTGGACCTTGCCCTAAAAAATAGCCCTTTGATAAGGTCCGCTCAGAGAGACCTAAGGGCACAGGAACTAGAGCTAAAGGCTGCAAAGGGTGCACTCTTTCCAAGGATCAAGCTTGAGGAAACCTTTACCAGAACCGATGTGCCTGCCTATGCCTTTATGAGTAGGCTCAACCAAGAAAGAATAACCATGCAAGACTTTGACCCAGCAAGGTTGAACAACCCCTCCGCCATAAACAACTTTGAAACAAAGCTTACCCTAGAGGTGCCCATATGGTTGGGAGGCAAAGTGCAGTCCGCTCAAAAAATGGCCGAATATGAATACAAGGCTGTGGCTCTGGAGGCTAAAAGGAAAGAAGAGGAGGTTATAAAGCAGGTATACCAAGCCTATATGGATGCAGTTCTTGCAAAAGAGAGTATAAGGGTAGCAAGGCAGGCAGTAGAAAACGCACAGGAACATCTGAAGTTAGCCAATCAGATGTATACGGTAGGTGTTGCCCTGCTTTCGGATGTGCTTAGGGCAAAGGTATATCTTTCCAAAGCTGAGGAAAACCTTGAAAAGGCTCTTCGCAGCTATCAAGTAGCCAAAAGGGGCCTTGAGGTGGTGGTAGGTGTGCCTCTTGGCGATTTTGAAGTCCAAGAGGAGGGGGCATGCCCCTCCGTGAACATAAAGTCCTTAAGAGAAACGGTGATGAGTAGGAAGGACATAAGGGCCCTGGAGGAGAGAATAAAGACCCTTGAGGAAGCCTATAGGTATACCCTCTCAGAGAACCTGCCTCATGTATTTGCCTTTGCTCAGTATTTCCTCAATTCAAAGGACTACCCATTGGGTGCGGACGGAAAGGGTTATCTTGCTGGTTTGGGTATATCTTGGACCTTTGATACTGGACTTACAACCCTCAGAAAGGCCCAGGCAAACCTTGAGAGAAAGGCAAGTCTCCAAGAAAAACTAAAAGCCCTCAGGGACGCTGCCCTATTTGACCTAGAGAGGTCCTATGCGGACTACGAGAACGCCCTTGACATGCTTAGGTCTGCCCAGGAAAGGCTAAAGGCTAGTGAAGAGGTTTTGAGGGTAATGCAGGTTAGATACAGAAACGGTCTTGCAAGAATGGTGGATATACTGGATGCTCAAACGGAGTTAGATAAGGCAAGGTTAGAAAGGGTTCAAGCCATGAATGCCTGCCACAAGGCCTATATAGATATACTCTACAATGCAGGCGCTCTTGAGGAGGTGAAAAGATGAAGGGATGGATAAAATATGCAATCTTTCTTCTCATAATCCTTGCCATGGTGGTTTGGCTTGGTGGATTTCTATCAAAGAAGGAAAAGCCCGGTGAGATAGCCCAAGAGCCCAAGCTCGTGGAGGGTATTACCACAGGGGCAGTGGAAAAGTTGCCCGAAACCCTTAGCCCCTACACGGGTCAAATAGTGGCAAAGGACAGGGTGGAAATCTCCACAAGGATTATGGGAAAGGTCAAGCAAGTCTTCGTAAGGGAGGGCGACAGCGTAAAAACGGGTCAGATCTTACTTAGTATAGATGCGGAAGATATACAGGCTCAGGTAGAGGCAGTTCAACAACAGGTAGCACAGGCGGAGCAGGCTTTGAGGTCTGCCACAGCCAACTACGAAGCTGTAAAGAAAACCTTTGAGCGATATTCGGCCCTTCTGAAAGAGGGTGCCATAACTCAACAGGAGTTTGACCAGGTGAAAGCCCAGTTTGAAGCTGCCAAGGCACAAGTAGAACAGGCAAAGGCAGGTATAAGGGCAGCACAGAGCCAAAGGCAAGCAGTGGCGAGCAACCTAAAGTATGCAAGTATAACCTCTCCAGTAGGTGGCTATGTGGTGCAAAAAATGGTGGACCCAGGGGACTTGGCGGTGCCCGGTCATCCCCTTTTAGTGGTAGAAGCCCCTCCCTATCTCTTTGAAGCCTTCTTGCCGGAGAGGTTTATGGGTAGGGTTAAGGTGGGACAAGAATACTATGTGAATGTGTCGGGACTGGAAAGTCCCTTGAAGGGTAAAGTGGTGGAAGTTTCTCAGTCCTTGGACCCAGCTACGAGAACCTTTAGAGTTAAGTTAAAGCTGGAGGGTGGTGAGGGTTTAAGAAGTGGCATGTATGCCAGTATGCTCATACCAGAAAAGGTGGATGTGCTAATAGTCCCAGAATCCGCCATAGTGAGACGCTTTGATTTTACTGGGGTCTGGGTAGTTAGACCAGACAACACCCTGGAGCTGAGATTTGTGAAACTAGGTGAAAGAAGGGGTGATAAGGTGGAGGTGCTTTCTGGTTTGAAGGAAGGTGAAAGGATAGTTATACAGGGTATTGAAAAGGCCTGCGAGGGCTGCAAGGTAGGAGGCTAGGCATGTATGGCTTTGCGGGAAGGCTCGCCAATTACTTCATAGACTCAAAACTCACACCAGTTATCATACTAGTATCCCTTGCCTTGGGTCTTTTTGCAGTTATAACCACCCCAAAGGATGAAGAGCCACAGATAGTAGTTCCTATGATAGACATAATGATTTCCTACCCTGGTGCTACGCCGGAAGAGGTGGAAAGAAGGGTGGTAGCGCCCTTGGAGAAAAAGCTTTGGGAGTTAAAGGACATAGAATACATATACTCTGCCAGTATGGAGGGTATGGCGGTTGTTACCGCCCGCTTTTATGTGGGGACAAACCCTGTCAAGGCCCTTGTGGACCTAAACACAAAAATGATGTCTGCCATGGACCTGGCGCCACCAGGCGTTGTGCTTCCCCCTCTCGTAAAGCCAAAATCTATAGACGATGTGCCTATACTTACCCTAACCCTTTGGGGCAAGAATTACGATGCCTATGACCTAAGACGTGTAGCGGAGGCTATTGAAAACGAAATAAAAAAGGTTCAAAATGTGGCGGATGTGTTCCTAGTGGGTGGCAGGCCTAGGCAGGTTCGTATAATCCTTGACCCCCAAAGAATGGCCGCTTATGGCATATCACCACTCCATATAGCCCAGTTGCTCCGGTCTGCAAACGCTCAATCCCTGAGTGGCAAGGTAGTGCAGGGAGGAAAGGAGTATCTGGTGAGAACGGGAGACTTTCTCAGGTCAAAGGAAGATGTGGAAAACATCGTGGTTGGTGTCTTTAATGGAAGGCCCGTGTATATGAAGGATATAGCTACAGTAGTAGATGGTCCCTCCGAAGTAAAAGACTATGTGTTTATGGGCTTTGGGCCAAAGTATGAGGAAAAGGGTATACAAGGTGTAAAGCCCGGCGATTTGTATCCTGCGGTCACCATAGCGGTTTCCAAAAGGGTAGGGACGAACGCAGTAGAGGTGGCAGGGGAGGTGCTTGAGCTTGTAAACCACCTCAAAGGTAAGATAATACCCAAAGACCTAAATGTGACCATAACAAGAAACTACGGAGAAACTGCCAAAGAAAAAGCAGATACCCTCATAAAGAAACTCATAATAGCCACCTTCTCGGTCATACTTCTTATTGCAGTCGCCCTAGGTTCTAGAGAAGCCGTAGTTGTAGGTATAGCAGTGCCAGTAACTCTTGCCATAGCCCTGTTTCTCAGCCAAGTTTTTGGTTTTACCCTCAACCGAGTGACCCTCTTTGCCCTTATTTTCGCTATAGGTATCCTTGTAGACGACGCTATAGTGGTGGTGGAGAATGTGCACCGTTGGTTTGAGTTAAAGCTTGCCAAAACTCCAAGGGAAGCCATTGTTAGAGCTACCGACGAAGTAGGAAACCCTACCATATTGGCTACTTTTACCGTTATTGCAGCCCTTATGCCCATGGCCTTTGTGACTGGCCTTATGGGACCATACATGAGACCCATTCCTATAAACGCTTCGGTTGCCATGTTCTTCTCGCTACTTGTAGCCTTTATCATCACACCTTGGGCAAGCTACCTGCTACTGCGCAAGAAGTTTGACCAAGAACATGAAAAACATGAGATAGACATAAAGGAAACTACCTTCTGGAAGATCTACTCAAGGTTAATGGTGCCCCTCCTTACTAGCAAGGTTAAAAGGTATGCCTTTTATGGCTTTACCCTTGCCCTAATGGTCCTTTCTGTAGGGCTTTTGCTTACAAAGGTGGTGGTAGTTAAAATGCTCCCCTACGATAACAAAAGCGAACTACAAATTGTTATAGACATGCCAGAGGGCACACCCCTTGAAAAGACCCTTGAGGCTACAAGGGCTATAGGAGACTATATTTCAAGACAGTCCATTGTGACCGACTATCAAATATATGCGGGCACCTCTGCACCTTTTAACTTCAACGGTCTTGTAAGACACTACTACCTGCGTCAAAACTCAAATCTGGCTGATATCCAGGTGAACCTCATAAACAAGGACAAGCGTCAAGAACAGTCCCATGACTTTGCCAAAAGAATAAGGCCTGCGGTTCATGAAATTGCTAGGAAATACGGTGCAAAGTATGTAGCTGTGGTGGAGGTCCCTCCAGGACCACCCGTGCTCTCGCCTATAGTGGCAGAAATTTATGGTCCTGACCTGAACTCTCAAATGCAGTTTGCCAGGGAGGTGCTAAAGGTTTTCAAAGAGAGTAAAAGCATAACTGACGAGGGTATATATCTGGAGGATGTAGCACCGCTTCTCAGGCTGGTGGTAAAGGAGGACAAGGCAAAGCTGGCAGGTCTTTCAAAACAGGAGATAGTATACACACTCCAAGCCTTGCTTGGTGGATATCAGGCAGGCATAATGCAGAACACAGACACAGAGCATACACCTATAATCGTCAGGTTTGATGAGAAGTATAGAACCTTGGACACTCTTAAAATGCTTCAAATACCCACAAGGGACGGCAAACGCGTGCCCCTTTCAGAGCTAGTGGAGATAAAAGAGGACACCATACCCACTACCATATACCATAAGAACCTAAGACGCGTAGTGTATGTGATAGGTGATGTGGCAGGAAGAGAAGAAGCGCCCTTCTATGGCATACTTGATGTAAGGTCAAAGGTGCTAAACCTTCCAAACCCCTACGGTGAGGTCAAAGAACTATGGATGTCTCTACCCCTTATAGAGGATAGGATGTATGTGAAATGGGACGGTGAAATGCACATCACCCTTGAGGTTTTTAGAGACCTGGGTTTAGCCTTTGGTGTAGCTCTTTTTGTTATGTATGTGCTCATACTAGGCTGGTTTAAGGACTTTAGAATACCAGGCATAATCATGGCACCCATACCCCTCACCCTTGTGGGTATAATCCCCGGACACCTTATTATGAACGCCTTTTTCACCGCCACATCCATGATAGGCTTTATTGCCCTTGCGGGTATAATAGTGAGGAACTCTATCTTGCTCGTGGACTTTGCAGAGGAGAGGATAAGGGACGGTGTTCCACCCCACCTGGCAGTGGTGGAAGCAGGCGTGATAAGAACAAGGCCCATATTGCTCACAGCGGTGGCAGTTATAGTGGGTGCCTTTGTTATAATCTTTGACCCCATATTTAACGGACTTGCCATTTCCCTCATCTTTGGCACCATAGGCTCTACCACTCTCACACTTGTGCTCATACCTGTCATGTATTACGCAAGCAAGGTCAAGAAGATGGAAAAGCTTCCTACCGCAGAAGAGGTTCAAAGAGATATTCTCAAATAGCTATGAGGCTGTCCGTGGTTCCAAAGGGGTTTGGCACCTGCTGGTCTGCAGACAGGTCATTCTCCCAATACTGCCCATCAATTAGATACTTAAACCGGTAGCTTCTTCCTGTCTTTAGCCTTTTGCTAAGCCAGAAGGTGCCGTCCTTTTTCCTCCTCATAGGCTCTGGCTTCCAGTCGTTCCATTCGCCCACCAGCTCCACCTGTTGGGCATTTTCCCTTTTCACATAGAAGCTTACTACGCATATACCCTTGCCCTCTTGATAGGTCTTTGTAATCATCTGCCACCTCCTCCGTGATTTAGCTATTATATATATATGTATCTAAGCCTCGGCAAGGAGCAAGTGGAAAAGCTTTCAGAGGACTACAACCTGGTTCCTCTCTATACAGAACTGGTGGCAGACACAGAAACCCCTCTGTCTTTGTATCTAAAAGTAAGGAAGGGATGGAAATATAGCCTACTTTTGGAAAGCGCGGAAAGCAGTCTCAAATGGGGAAGGTATTCCTTTATAGTGCTTGCCTCTCGCCTTCATTACGCCTGGAAGGATGGCATTGCCTACCTCTATGATGGCGGAAGGGCGAAGCTCTTTGAAGAAAGGGACCCTCTAAAACCTTTAGAAAAACTGCTAAAAGCCCTAAAACCTTACAAAGACCCCTCCCTTCCTAGGTTTTGGGGTGGATACGCCGGCTATGTGGGCTACGATGTTATAAGATACTACGATCCAGTGGGACACAAAAGCAAGGACACCCTTGGCATATTTGACCTCTTTTTTGTGCTAAGCGAAGCCTTGGTGGTTCATGACAACTTCAGCGGCAGCATAAAGCTCATAGTGCCTATCTTTACAGAAAGAGGTGTGCAAAAGGAATACGAAAGGGCTCAAAGCCTTCTCCTGCGCCTCAAGGAAAGTATTTTTACCAGCTTTGTCCCCCCCATACATTTTCCCCAAAGGGACCCACAGCTAGAAGAGTGGACTTCCAACTTTGGCAAAGAGGATTTTATCAAAGCAGTCAAAAAGGCAAAAGAGTATGTAGCCCAAGGGGATGTGATTCAGGTGGTGCTTTCCCAACGCTTTAGAAAGCCCTTTTTCGGCGAGCCAGAGAACATCTACAGGTCCTTAAGATACATAAACCCCTCTCCCTACATGTATTACATGGACTTGGGTGAGCTCAAAATAATCGGCTCTTCCCCAGAGGTTTTGGTAAGGTTGGAAGATAACCGTATAGAGACAAGACCTATAGCGGGCACAAGACGAAGGGGAAAGACACCAGAGGAGGACCTTTCGCTTGAAAGAGAGCTTCTTTCGGATGAAAAGGAGAGGGCAGAGCACCTTATGCTTGTTGACCTTGCAAGGAACGACGTGGGCAAGGTAAGTAGGGCAGGTAGTGTGCGTGTTGAGAACTTTATGAGGGTGGAGAGGTATTCTCATGTAATGCATTTGGTTAGCGATGTGGTAGGTGAGTTGAGGGAGGGGTTTTCTGCTGTGGATGTGTTGAAGGCTCTCTTCCCTGCAGGCACTGTTTCTGGTGCACCAAAGGTGAGGGCTATGCAGATAATAGAGGAGTTGGAAGGTGAAAGAAGGGGCGTATACGCAGGGGCTGTAGGTTATATGTCCTTTGAAGGCAATATGGATATGGCTATTGCCATAAGGACTGCGGTGGTGCTTGAGGACGAGGTTTTCTTGCAGGCAGGTGCGGGCATAGTGGCAGACTCAGAGCCCGAAAGGGAGTGGTGGGAAACTGTAAACAAAGCCAAAGCGCTAATGAAGGCAGTAGCTATGGCAGAATCAGTCCACAAAGAGGGATAAACTCCTTATGCCCTTCCGTTTAAAAAGTTCTTGCTTTATCATAGCCTTCAGAAGGTCTTCCCTGTCTTTGAAAACTGCAAACTTGGCAACAAGCTTTTTCTTTTCTTCCCTGCTTAGGGCTTCCCAAAGCCTCTTGGCAAGTTCAGACTCAAGGCTCTGAAGAACTTGCTCTGCCTCTTGCATACTTTCTGGCTCTTGTATGTGAAGTTTTTGTCCTAGGAGCTCTTCTGCCAAAGAAAGCTTTTTTCTAAACTTTTCTTTCCAGCTTGAACTAGCCTTTAAATCCTTCGTATACAATTGCCTAAGCTTTTGTATGTGTCCAAAGCTCATGTGTAGGGGCAACTTGGACCTTTTTTCCGGAGGATGTAGTAAGAAAAACCTTCTTATACCTTCCCTTACCACCTCAAAGGGATAACCTCCCTCCTCCAAAAACTTCAAAAACCAACGGTCTCTAGGAGAAAGGAAAAAGCCTCCCTTTAGTTGTAGCACAAAGTCCTTAAGTTCTCTGTAGTAGCTCATGGACTCTTTCTATGACCTTTTGATGGCTTAGGGCAGTTCTAAAGCCTTGTGGGTTAAAATGGGTCCTTATGCCTTCAAAGACCTCAAGGGCTTTTTCTATGGGCGGGGGCTGTCCTATGCGGAAGGCTCTACAGATGGAAGGCACTGTGTAAAAGCCAAGACTTTGGAGCTTTGCTTCTTCCCTTATAAGCTTTAAAAGTCTGTTGGTCTCCTGAGATATGTCCACCATACCCCTTTTTTCCCACATTTCCTCCAACCACTCTTTATCCCACAGCTCCCCAAGCCAAAGAGGACCTGCTATCAAAAGTCTGTTTCCACAGTGTGGACACCTATCCCTTATCCCCTCTAGCGCCACACCTTCCCTGTATAAACATTTGTCGCAGTAGAGAAGATAACCGATTTTTTCAAGCATCTTGTCCGTTCTTCTTGAGCCTATGTCCTTTAGGAAAAAGACCCTCATATAATGCCTGTAGGAGTAAGAAAAGATAGGTTTTAGCACAAAGTCCATCTTGGCACCTTCTTCTACAACCTTCTTTATCAGTATGCGCAGACCTATTTCGTGATAAAACTCTGCAGACAGTAAAGGCTTTGAGACGTATCTTCTTAGACAGGTTTGTGGATAGGTGCCAGAAAGCACAGAGGTATCTGTGGCGGTCACCGCAAGCACGCCATACCTTGCCACGGGCAGTATACCACTTTCCAAAAAGGGCACTGGAGAGCCAAAGGGGTCTATATCCACATAGTGGCAGTTTCTGAGTTTTCTAAGAAGAAGACAAGCATCCTCTTGGTAGACCTCAACCCTATCCTCCAAGCCATGAGACTTTACAAGACCTCTGAAAAATGACAACGCAGAAGCATTTATATCGTTGTATATGGCTTTGCTGACCTTTTGGGTCTCCAAAAGGAACCTCAAGAGCCTTACACCGCTTGCCCCCATGGGGTCGCAGACGGTAAGTTCCTGCTGTGGCATACTCAAAAGCACAAGAAGGCTTATATCCCTGTTTTCACGCATATGGGGGTTGTAAAAGACCTCCATCTTTGAAGATAAAACTTCAGGAAGCTCAAGGTCCAAAAGCACCTTCCCCTCTCTTATCATGAGAGGCGAAAGCCCCTTACGTTCTCTACCAACAGTTTTACCTTGCTAAGTTCCATATCTGGCATGAGCCCATGCCCCAGATTGAATACATATTTTGTTTTTCTAGGAATACAGCGCAAAAATTCAAGGACCTTCCTCTGCAAAAGCTCTTCATCGCAGTATAGGACTGTAGGGTCCAAGTTGCCTTGAAAGGCTTTGTCGCTTTCTCTCATAGCAGAAAGTATGTCTACAGTCCAGTCTACCGAAAAGGCATCCACAGGCAAGCTCTCAAGAGCCTTTAAAAAGGCGCTAGAGCCTCTAAAAAAGTATATAATGGGCACTTCTGTATGTTTTTTTAGCTCCTCAAAAAGGGTTTTCAGGTAAAGTCTGGCGTATTCTTCAAAGTCCTCGTATGGCAGATGCAAAGCCCAGCTGTCAAAAATTTGCAAAAGGTCTGCACCTGCCCTTACCTGTCCCAAAAGATACTCAAGAAGATTTTCAACCAACAAAGGCATGAGCCTATGATAGTCTTCAGAGCTCCACATAAAAAGTTTTGTCCTTCTGAAGTCCTTGCTTGAGCCTCCCTCCACCATGTATGCCATAAGGGTAAAAGGAGCACCGCAAAAACCTATAAGGGGCACATCCCTCACATGGGTCTTTACCCTTCTTATGACCTCTCCCACAAACTCAACCTGAGAAAAGCTTATCCTTTTTAGGCTTTCTACCCTTTTATCCCAAAAAAGTTTTGGACCTTCACCCTCTGAAAACTCCACCCTCACACCCATGGGCTCAAGGGGCACAAGAATATCGGAGAAGATAATAACCGCATCAACCCCTAGGAGTTCCAATGGTAGCAGACTAGCCCTGCTTGCCAGGTCCACATTCTTACAAAAGCTTAGAAAATCCCTTTCCTTTGCCCTCAGGTCCCTATACTGGGGCATGTATCTACCCGCCTGGCGCATAAGCCATACAGGAAAGCGCTCTATTTTCTCACCTCTAAGGCTTTTTAGAAGAAGCATTCTAATATCTTAGCATATCAAAAGGACACTCTAACTGTGATACCGTGCAACTTATCTGTGGGGAAGCGGTAAAATTCGGTAAAACTGGGGGTGATTCTCTTAAGGAGAGCAAAGGCTTTCCATATGGGCTTTTCTGTGTATACCTGCTCCATGCCGTAGAAGATGACCCTTTCCTCTAGGTTGAGCCTTTTTAGCTCCCCTTTTATGTCTAGCACTTCCATATAGCCAAACCTTATCTCCGCAAGCCCAAGCCCGTTGGCAATACTCCCCTTGTATAAACTTTCAACACCAAAGGGTTCTTCCCTTTTTATCAAAGAGAGGAATATGTTGTTTTCATAGACAATGCCATGTTCAAACATGGTTTGCCACACATATTGGGGTATACTTTTGACATCCCTCACAAGAAAAACCGCAGTGCCCTTTATGTGTGGACTTTCCTTGTAGACTTTTTCAAACTCAAGCACAAAATCCTTAAAGGGCATAAACTTCATGTTTTGATACAGCCTTTTCTGTCCAGAGGTATATAGCAGTATGATACTTATGGGAACAAGGGCAAAGATAACAGACCAATAACCACCATGTGGCACCTTATAGAGGCTTGAGATAAAAAACAAAAGGTCCACAGAAAGCAGAAAAAGCGAGCCTAAAAAGTAAAAGTAGGACCTTCTTAGAAAATAAATAAAGGCAAGGAAAAGAGCTGTAATTACCATCACCGTGTTGACCGCAAAGCCATAAGCATGAGCCATATTGTCAGAGGTTCTAAAGATAAGATACATCAAAAGCACACCTACAAAAAGAAGCCAGTTGGCAGCAGGTATGTATATCTGAGTGCTTATTTCGGTAGAGGTATGCTTAACTCTAAGCATAGGCATTATTCTTGTATTTATGCCTTGAAAGACTATGGAAAAGACCCCGCTTATGAGAGCTTGGGAAGCTATTATACCTGCCATTATCACAAGTAGGAGGAAGGGTAGATATAGCACTTCCCCAAGAAGGTCCTTTGCGGAGGCAAAAAAGACAGGATCCTTCTGAACCTTGGCCGGATTTAGTATGGCATATGCTCCTTGACCTAGATAGTTAAGGGTAAGCATGGGAAATACAAAAGCCCACGCATGCCTTATGGCTACTCTGCCCAAATGTCCCATATCCGCATACATGGCTTCACCACCCGTAGCTGCAAGAATGACCTCAGAGAGCACCACAAGACCCCTTAGAGGGTCCTCAAGCACAAACTCCACAGCCGGAAGCGGGCTCAAAGCCATCAAAATGCGTGGATAGCTCCACACATGGTAAAGCCCCATAAGACCTATAGAGCTAAACCACACTAGCATAACAGGACCAAAGTAGGCACCAATTTTTCCAGTGCCCTTCGGTTGCAGGAAAAAGAGAGCAAGGGTTATCAAGATAGCTATAAGTATCACATCGTGCTGTGGGAGATTTTCCAACCCCTCTATGAGCCTTATGCCCTCTGCAGAGCTAAGGATAGTTATAGCCGGCGTTATCACGCCATCGCCAAGTAAAAAGCCCACACCCAGGAATACTAGGAATCTAAACACTTTTCTTAGTCTTTTCCCTTTTACTATACTAGAAGCTATCTCTCCCAGCACTATGGTGCCACCCTCTCCCTTTAGGCTAAGGTTCATGGCAAACCAAGCGTATTGCAATGTGACCAGAATAATGAGCGTCCAAACTATCAAGGAGACTACCCCAATTATTTCCTCCCCCTTTGGCCTTGTAAGGAGCAGTATGACGGACAGGGTATAAAGTGGGCTTGTGCCTATGTCGCCAAAGACTGCCCCCATGGACCTAATAAAGCCCTGCAATCCTCCAAGTTCCTTTTTATGCATAAAGATTAATTATATTTTTTTTCACCCCCGGGGAGGGGGTGAGGGAGGAGGTGAGCCATGGGGTTGCTGGGGGATAGGATATAATATTATAGTATGGAACTAGTAAAATTGCAAGGGTCTGGAAACGATTTTATAGTAATTGACAATAGGAACGGGAAGGTTTACCAGTTCATAGAGAAGCTTGGGCTTGGTCTCAGGGATTTTGTGGTCAGCCTTTGCAAGCCTCACACGGGTATAGGTGCGGACGGTCTCATACTGATAGAAGAAGCTCAAGACCCACAAAACCACTTTAGGTGGCAGTTTTTCAACTCCGACGGCTCAGTGGCAGAGATGTGTGGCAATGGCTCACGCTGTGCGGTAAGGTTTGCCTACGAGAAGGGTATAGTGGATGAGGAGGTGCGCTTTGAGACCCTTGCCGGCATCATAAAGGCTTGGGTTAAAGAAGCGGGCAAGAGGGTAAAGGTTCAGCTAACAAGCCCAAAGGATTATAGGCAAGTGAGCCTACAGCTTGAAGGTCATACCATTAAAGGTAGCTTTATTAACACCGGCGTGCCCCACTTTGTGGCGGTGGTTAACAATCTTGATGGGTTGGATGTGGTAAGGTTGGGAAGGTCCATAAGATTTCATCCAGATTTTCAGCCTAAGGGCACTAATGTGAACTTCATAGAACCTACCTCTGAAAGAAGTATACGCATAAGGACCTATGAACGTGGCGTAGAAGCAGAAACTTTAGCCTGTGGCACGGGTGCTACCGCCTCTGCCATAGTAGCCTATAAAGAGGGCATTGTAAGGCAAAAGCCTGTGGAGGTGCTCACAAAGGGCGGAGAGGTGATCCTTATAGACTTTAACGAGGAGCTTAGTGAGGTATATCTTGAGGGAAGTGTGTGTAAGGTTTTTGAAGGAAAGATTGGGGAGGAGCTTTTTCTGTGCCAAAGGTAGCCTTCTTTGAGGTGCAAGAGCAAGAAGCCCAACGCTACAGGCAAGCTCTTCCAGAATACGAGCTTGTTTTTTACAGCTTTGCCCTTTCAGAAGCACATGCAAACCTTTTGGAAGAGATTGATGCCCTCTGTATCTTTGTGCACTCAAGACTTAACAGAGAACTTATCCAAAGGGCTAAAAGGCTAAAGCTTGTGGTTACCCGTAGCACTGGCTATGACCACATAGACCTTTCTGCCTGTAGGGAAAGGAACATAAAGGTAGCCTATGCACCCGATTACGCAACTCTTAGTGTGGCAGAGCACACCCTAGCCCTTATCTTTGCCCTTGCCAAAAGGCTTATACCGTCTTATGAGAGGACCTCTGCCGGTATTTTTGATTACAGGGGACTTGAAACGGTAGAGCTTCACGGGAAGACCCTTGGAGTAATAGGCACTGGTAGGATAGGTAGGCAGGTAGCCCTTATGGCAAGGTCCTTGGGCATGAAGGTGCTTGCCTACGACCTTGTGAAGGACCACTCGTTGGGGATAGAGTATGTGGAACTTCCTCAGCTTTTAAAAGACTCTGACATCATCTCCCTGCACGCTAACCTTTGGGAAGGAAGCTATCATATGCTGGGAGAAGAAGCCTTTGAGCTTATGAAGGATGGCGTGCTTATAGTAAACACTGCAAGGGGAGGGCTTATAGACACAAGGGCTTTGCTTTGGTATCTACTTAACGGCAAGGTGGGCGGGGTTGCGGTGGATGTGCTTGAATACGAAGATATAATAAGGCATATAAGAGAGAGGAGGGAGCAGGTGCTTACAAAGGCTACAGCTTCCTTACTTTTGATGACCCTACAAAAGGGTCAGAGTGTGGTAGTCACACCCCACAACGGCTTTAACTCCCTAGAAGCCAAGGAACGACTATTCCAGACCACTGTGGAGAACATAAGGAACTTCTTTGAAAGCAAGCCCATAAGTGAGGTGCCTTGAGATATATCAGCCTCTGAGGGGAAAGAAGAATTATATTAGTAAACTATGGAAATTATACTGGCACCCCATGCAGGCTTTTGCTTTGGAGTAAGAAGGGCTATTGACCTTGCGGAGGAAGCCTTGAAAGATGTGCAGGCAGGAAGAAGGGTTCTCAGCATGGGACCCCTTATACACAACCCTCAAGAGGTAAAAAGGTTGGAGGCAAAGGGTCTTGCACTCTTGGAGGACGAAGCCCAGCTAAACAAAGATAGCACAGTGATAGTGCGTTCCCATGGAATCCCTCCCGAGAAGGAGAGGGAGCTTTTGTCAAAGGGTGTAAGGATAGTGGATGCCACATGTCCCTTTGTGAAGGCGGTTCACGAAGCGGTGGTAAAACTCACCAAAGAGGGCTACTTTGTGGTGCTGGTGGGTGAAAAAAACCATCCAGAGGTCATAGGCACCCTTGGGTATCTTCAGGAATGTGGCGGTAAGGGTGTGGTGGTGGAGAGCAAGGAAGACCTAAAGTCAGTCCTTGGCAAGGACAAGGTGGGCATAGTGGCACAGACCACACAGAACGAGCAGTTTTTTAAAGAAGTGGTAGGTGAGATTGCCCTTTGGGCAAGGGAGGTAAAGATAATAAACACCATATGCAACGCCACATCTGAGCGTCAGGAAGATGTATACAAGCTAGCACCCCATGTGGATGTGATGATAGTGATAGGTGGGAAAAACAGCGGAAACACTAGAAGGCTCTACGAGATAGCCAAGTCCCTAAACCCAAGAAGCTACCACATAGAAACGCCCGAGGAGCTTCAAAGGGAGTGGTTTGAAGGAGCCCAGAAGGTCGGTCTTACCGCAGGTGCCTCCACACCCGACTGGATAATAGGGCAGGTGGTGGACAGGATAGAGGCTATGATTATATAATTTCTACCATGAGACTTTTTCTTGCAATCCTTATGGTTTTTGGTCTTGCCTTCTCTCAGGACCTATACACGGAGTTTATAAAATCTCAAGTAAGGGAAATACCTCTCAACAAAGCCATTGTGGTGGGAAAGGGTAAAAGGGAGATGATAACCTTTATAAACCCAGACTGCGGGCACTGTAGAAAGGAATGGCAGGCTCTAAAACCCCACTTGGACAAGGTTAAGCTATATGTATTCCTACTACCCTTCAGAACCTTTCCAGACAGCTATGCCAAGTCCTACTACATAGCTTGCTCTAAAGATAAACTTAAAGCATTGGACGAAGTGCTTTCGGGAAAGTTTGATGGTAGACCGCCCAATGTAAAGGAGTGCCCCCTTGTGTATGAACATATCAAAATAGCAGAGAAGCTCAACATCCAAGGAACACCCTACAACATCCTCCTTGGAAGCTACAAGGTTATAGAGGGCTATAGCCCAGCACTTTTGGAACATCTTGGTATTAGATGATAGTAGCCCTTATGGGTCTTTCTGGTTCTGGAAAATCCTTTATCGCCCATATACTTCACGAGGACTTTGGCTTTGAGTGGATAAGAAGCGACCTCATTAGAAAAGAGCTTGCGGGCATTGAACCCTCCCAGAAGGTCAAGACGGGCTATGGCGAGGGCATCTATTCGGAGGAGTGGACAAAAAGGGTATACGAAGAGATGATAAGAAGAGCCAAAGAAAAAGTAAGGGAAGGCAAAAGGGTGGTCCTGGATGCCACCTTCCTTGAAGAGTGGCAGAGAAAGTTGGTGAAAGACAGCTTTCCGGATGCGACTTTCCTGCTGGCTTACGCCAGCGACAAAGAGATAAGAAAAAGGCTAAGGGAAAGACAGGATATATCGGACGCAGACATAGAAATCTACCTCAAGCAGAAGGAGGGCTTTGTCCCACCTGACTATGCAATCCCAATAAACACAGAAAGGTGCAAGGAAGCTCTCAGGGCTGTCCTGCGGGAGATACTCCAAAGGAATGAGCGGTAAGGCATTCCAGTGAACTGTCTATGGGATTTTCACCCTCCAGTTTGCAATCTGGACTTATGCCCCTTTCGGGAGTCACAGGCTCGCCGTTTGGAAGCTTCATCTCAAAGGTAATTAACCTGAGCACATTGCCACAAGAGTCCAAAAGATACATATTGCTACCCACATACTTACCCACTGTGTTCTCCCCCACAATAACAGCACCCCTATACCTTCTAAGTAGACTGGCAAGTAGCTCTGCTGCAGAGGCGGTATGCTTGTTGACAAGCACCACTATGGGTTTGTCAAAAGCTCCCTTGTTTGTAAACTGATATACACCCAAATTTCTCCCCCTACCCTCAAGGTAAAACATAACACCCTCTCCTCCCATAAGCATATCCGCTATACTCTTTGCCACAGATATTAACCCACCACCGTTGTCTCTAAGGTCAAGGATAAGTATATCTATGTTGTTAGCCTTTAGGTTTTCCATAGCTTCCCTAAACTGGTCCACAGCAGGCTGTGTAAAGTTGTTAAGCTTAATGTATCCTACTGTTTTACCTCCATGCCTTATTAGCCTTACTTCGTCTATTACGGGAACGGAGAACTCCCCTTTTACAACTTGTATTTCCTTAAATAGTCCCCCCCTTATTATCTCAAGCCTTATGCCCTCACCCTTGCCCACTTCCCTTATGACCCTTCTCCATTGATTTTTATCGCTTACGCCATTTATAGACACTATTAGGTCGCCCTCTTTAACTCCATACTTTTCAGCTGGGGACCCGGGGAAAACCCTTATCACATAACCACTATCATCCCATCTTATTCCCAAACCTACCATCTTTGAACTGGAATACCAGAGCTTGTCTTCTTCTTGCTTTGTTATGGAGGTCCAGCGGTCGCCTATTTTTCTCAAATACTCCATGAGTTCCCTTTCGTCCTTCCACTGCACATCCTTTATTTTGTCCCACCATAGATAGTGCCTTTCCATAAGGGCTATAACCCTCTTTAAAAGGTCCTCCTTAGAACAGTCATCCCCTGCGAAGGATACATGCAACAGCAGTAGCAAGAGAAGAAGGGGCGCACCCATAAGAGTTCCGTTAAAGAAATATAACTCAGTTGACAAAAACTTCAAGGGTTATAACTTATAAACACCTGATATTAACCCTTTAGGAGGCAAGGCATGTACTATGTGGCGGAAGTCATAAACGAGGAATGCACCAAGTATAACTGCAAGCAGTGCACTCTCTTTTGCCCAGAGCCTAACACCCTCATGTATACGGATGAGGAACATCATGCCTTTGTGGTTCAGGAGCGGTGCAAGGGCTGTGCTCTGTGTGTCTATGTGTGCACTAACCTCTTAAAGAGAAATGCCATTCATATGGTGATGCCAGAGGTGCATGCGGAGAAGTAGCCTATGGCAGTAAGGGAAAAACCCTGGACCTATGAGGACTATCTCAGCCTTGAGGAAGAGAAAAGGTATGAGATAATTGACGGAGAGCTACTTGAAATGCCAGCACCAAGTTTGAGGCATCAAAAAATAGTAGGGATGCTCTATAGACTTCTTTCCCAGCATGTAGAAGAAAAAGCCTTGGGAGAAGTCTACATTTCTCCAGTGGATGTGGTTTTGTCTCCTTACCATGTGGTCCAGCCAGACATAGTGCTGGTCTTAAAGGAAAACTATCACACCCTTAAAGAGAACTCTATACATGGCTCTCCAGACCTTGTGGTGGAGGTGGTCTCTCCTTCTACTTTCAAAAGGGACACGGAGGACAAGAGAAGGCTATATGCCAAGTATGGTGTAAAGGAGTATTGGCTTGTGTTTCCAGAAGAAAGGGTGGTGGAGGTGCTTACCTTAGAGGGAAATGAGTATGAGGTTTTCTCCCACGCCTTTGAAAGTGGAAAGGTTTGTTCAAAACTTCTTGAAGATTTCTGCCTAAATTTAGAAGGTGTCTTTGGTGCAGTTGTAGAGAGGTGAGTTATGGCGGTAAAGGAAAAAGTCTGGACTTACGAGGACTACCTTAGCCTTGAGGAAGAAAAAAGATATGAGATAATTGACGGAGAGCTACTTGAAATGCCAGCACCAAGCCTAAAGCATCAGAAGGTTATTTGGAATCTTGCCTATGTCTTTAGGAGGTATCAAGAGAAAAAAGACTGTGGAGATTTTTATCTTGCTCCAGTGGATGTGGTTCTTTCTGAAGAACACGTAGTCCAACCAGACCTTGTGTTTATCTCAAAGGATAGGCTTTCTATAGCAAGGAGTAGAGGTATATTTGGCTCTCCAGACCTTGTGGTGGAAGTGGTATCTCCTTCTACCTTCAAAAGGGACACAGAAGACAAGAGAAAACTGTATGCCAAGTATGGCGTAAAGGAGTATTGGCTTGTGTTTCCAGAAGAAAGGGTGGTGGAGGTGCTTACCTTGGAGGGAAATGAGTACGAAGTTTTCTCCCACGCCTTTGAAAAGGGTAAGGTGTGCTCAATGGTTTTGCAGGGTTTTTGCCTATATTTAGAAGAAATCTTCTAAGGAGGTAAGGTATGGCAACACTTGGACCATCAGGCTTTTCACCCTATCCTGTGGCGGTCTATGAGAGTGTTTTGAACCCGCCCAAGGGCATGGCTCTTATGTTCAACGAGCTCGTGGAGGAAGAACTTGCCATGAGAGAGGCTGCAAAGGCAATGCTTACAAGACCCAACCCCACCATCTTCCCGGGTCCTCAGGTGCTTTATGCTTGGAACGACGAAGCAAAGGAGAAGGCAAGGCTTGTGAAAAAAATGGCAGAGGTTCTTGGTGCCAAGATAATCCCCATGTATGATTACAGACCCAAATATCCTAAGATAAACCCAGCAGTTGAAATAAACCCTAACCATCCAAACCTTACCATATGGCACAACAAAATAAAGGCTTGCATCTTTGTAGGTGTTCACTGCCACTACGCCAACGTGGCTTTGAAGATAATAAGGGCTGAGACGGACTGCTTTACCATAGCCATGTGTAGTATGGACGGGCATGAGGATGCCATGATAACCCTCAGAGACCAGCATGTGGAGGATATGGAGAAGTTCATAAAAATCGCCGAGGAGGTTAAAAGGGAGCTGGGGAAATGAAAACTCAAGACAAGGTCTGGACCTACGAAGACTACCTTAGCCTTGAGGAGGAAAAGAGGTATGAGATAATTGACGGGGAGCTATTTGAAATGCCAGCACCCAGTGTTAGACATCAGGAAATTCTAAAGAGGCTTGTAAGGCTCTTTCAGATGGTAGAGGATAAAAAGCTGGGGCTTTACTACTTCTCCCCCATAGACTTAGTGCTTTCGGAGAAGGACCTTCTCCAGCCAGACCTTGTGGTGGTGCTTAAGGAGAACTTGTCCATAGTTCAAGAAAGAGGCATCTTTGGCGTTCCAGACCTTGTGGTGGAAATTGTA